>JACQXP010000015.1 GCA_016208645.1 Candidatus Methylomirabilota bacterium
ACATCTGGCCCCGGCCCGCTTCACCGCCTGCGCCGTGAGGAGCATCTGGCGGCGGCCTTCCACGGCACAGGGACCGGCGATCACCGTGAAGTGCCGTCCCCCCACAGGCACCCCGTCTATCTTGACGACCGTGTCCCTGGGGTGGATCTCGCGGCTGACCAGCTTGTATGGGGTGAGCACCGGCGAGAGGCGTTCCACCAGCGGGTGGTTCTCGAGGTGGAGCTTCCCCAGGATGCGCTCATCGCCGATCGCCCCCAGCACGGTGCGCTCCGTCCCGGGCAGGTAGAGGGGCTTCAGGCCCACCGCGGCGATCTGCCGGATGATTTCATCCGCGTCCTTCTTGGTTGCCCCCGGTTTCAAAATGATGATCACGCGTGCCTCGTTTTCTCCCCGATGGTACTGGTCCAGTCGCGCCCCTGGGGCGACCTCCACCCGGCGATCGCCCGGCTCCCCCGCTTTGCAGAAGGTGCGGGCGCACCCGACTTCGATGCTCCCGAGGTCGGCATCAGGCGCCCAGGCGAGCCCCGGTCATCTCCTTCACCAGTTCCCCGACAAAGTGCTTGGCGTCGCCGAAGAGCATCATCGTCTTCTGCATGTAGTACAGCTCGTTGTCGATGCCGGCGAAGCCCGGGCTCATGCTCCGCTTGATCACCATGACCGTTCGGGCTTTGTCCACATCCAGGATCGGCATGCCGTAGATCGGGCTGGCCTTGTCGCGGCGGGCCGCCGGGTTCGTGACGTCGTTGGCCCCGATCACCAGGGATACGTCGGCCCGTGGGAACTCGGGGTTGATCTCCTCCATCTCGACGAGCCGGTCGTAGGGGATGTCGGCCTCCGCCAGGAGGACGTTCATGTGGCCCGGCATCCGGCCCGCCACGGGGTGGATGGCGAACTTCACGTCCACTCCCCGCCGGGTGAGCGCGTCGTACAGCTCCCGGACCTTGTGCTGGGCCTGCGCCACGGCCATGCCGTACCCGGGGATGATGATCACCGAGCTGGCGGCCTCCAGGATCGCCGCGGCATCCTCGGCGGTGGCGCTCCGGGCGCTGCGCTGCTCGACCCCCCCGGCCGCTACCCGCACCTGCCCGAAGCCCCCGAACAGGACATTGGTGAAGGATCGGTTCATGGCGCGACACATGATCACCGACAGGATGAACCCGGACGAGCCGTCGAGCGCCCCGGCCACGATCAGGAGGTTGTTGTCGAGCACGAAGCCCATGGCCGCGGCGGACAGCCCCGCGTCGGAGTTGAGCAAGGCGATGACCGTCGGCATGTCGGCGCCGCCGATGGGAATGAGGAGCAGGACCCCGAACAGGAGCGACAGCCCCGCGACCACCGGAAAGAGTGCGCTGCTGCCGGGGTTCCTCACAAGGTAGACTCCGCAGCCAACGGCAGCAGCCAGCAGCGACAGATTGACGGCGTTCTGACCCTGGTAGACGATCGGGCGGCTGGGCACCAGGTCTTGCAGCTTCCCGAAAGCCATCAGGCTGCCCGTAAACGTCAGGAAGCCGAGGATCACCTCCACGCTCAGAACGGCCATGGTGAACGTGCTCAGCTCCCCGCTGCGCAGGTAGTACTCGGACGTCCCCACCAGCGCCGCGGCCAGCGCGCCGAAGGCATGAGACAGCGCGGTCCGCTGCGGGACGTGGGTCATGGGCATGAACACGGCCAGGGGCAGCCCGATGGCAGAGCCCAGGACGAAGCCCACCAGGATCCACTGGTAGCTCACGATCTCCGTGTGCAGCAGGGTCCCCACGACCGCCAGCGCCATGCCCAGCTCGCCCACCCGCACGCCGCGCCGGGCCGTGGTGGGATGGCCCAGCCACTTGAGCGAGAGGATGAAGAGCGCCGCCGCCGCGACGTAGGTGAACTGGATGACGTAGGTCGTAATCACTGGCGGGGCTCCCGCTTCTTGAACATCTTGAGCATGCGGTCCGTGATGACGAAGCCGCCGACCACGTTCGCCATGGAGCAGACCACCGCGATGGTTCCCAGGATCACGCTGAGCTGGCTCTTTTCCGCGCCGGTAATGACGATGGAGCCAACCAGCGAGATGGCCGAGATGGCGTTGGTGAGCGACATGAGGGGCGTGTGGAGCAGCGGGCTCACCCGCCGGATGACTTCGAAGCCCACAAAGGTCGCCAGCAAGAAGACGAACAACGCGCCCTCCAGGTTAGACGGCATCCGACGAGCCTCCTCTTTTCACCGGTTCCGACATGCCCAGCGATGCCCTCTGCGGGGCGCTCGCCGCGAGCGGTGACAGCCCCAGGGCCTGGCGCACGCGCGGGTGCACCACCTCGCCGCCCCGGGTCAGTAGGGTCTCCCGCGTGATCTCGTCCTCCAGGTTCACCTGGGGGAGGCCCGACTTCATGAGGTGGAGGAAGAACGCGGTGATGTTCCGTGCGTACATCTGGCTGGCGTGATAGGGCACACTGCCCGCCAGGTTCACCTCGCCGATGATGGTCACGCCGTGCTCCACCACGGTCGCGTAGGCGCGCGTCAGTTCGCAGTTCCCGCCTCGCTCGCCGGCGAGATCCACGATCACGGAGCCCGGCCTCATGCTGGCGACCATGTCGGCGGTGATGAGGACCGGCGCCTTCCTGCCGGGAACCATCGCCGTCGTGATCACCACGTCGCTCTCGGCAACCACCCGCGCCAGGAGTTCCCGCTGGCGCCTGTAGAAGGACTCGTCCTGCGCCTTCGCGTAGCCTCCCGTATCCTGAGCGTCGGCCGCCTCCAGGGGAAGCTCGACGAAGCGGGCCCCCAGGCTCCGGACCTCCTCCTTCGTCGCAGGCCGGATGTCATAGGCCGACACCACGGCGCCCAGGCGCCGGGCCGTCGCAATGGCCTGGAGCCCCGCGACGCCTGCACCCACGATCAGCACCCGCGCCGGGGTCACGGTCCCCGCGGCTGTCATGAGCATCGGGAACATCCGGGGCAAGATGCTTGCGGCGTGCAGGACGGCCTTGTAGCCTGCCACGGTGGCCATGGAGGAGAGGGCGTCCATGCTCTGGGCCCGAGTGATGCGCGGCATGAACTCCACGGCGAAGCCCATGGCGCCCGTGCTGGCCGTCTCCTGAACGGTCTCGGGTGAGCCCAGAGGCCGGAAGAAACCGATGAGGACCTGGTCCCGCCTGAGGAGCGGAAGGTCGGCGCGGCCCGTCTTGTCGTTGGCGCCGTGGGCCAGAACCTGGAACACGGCGTCCGCCGAGGCGAAGACCTCGGTCCGGGAGGCGGCGATCCGAGCCCCCTTCTCGGCGTAGGCCGCGTCAGCGTAAAACGCGGCTTCGCTCTCTTTCGGGACACCGATGATCATGATGTCATCCTTCCGACGGAGGAGGGGACGGACGGAGGAGGGGACGTTGCGGCTTTAGTGGCTTTACGCTAGACTCCCCCCACACCCCTCCACCACTCTCCCTCCTCGCGGCCGCGCCGGGCTCCTTTGTACACCGACTCCGGCCGGATGTGCAATTCCTGGGCGAGCTGCCGCCCGCTTCGCCCCAGAACCTCCACCCAGAGGTACGCAAGCGCGTCCCTGGCCCGACCCACGTCCCGACGCCGCCCCCCACCCATCAGGGCCTCGGGGGTCACCCCACCTGCCCGCGCCACCTTCGCCATTAAGGCGGGCAGATCCGGGGCCCTCCGCTTGCCCCGCGCCCGCCGGGCTTCTTCCTGCGTGACCTCCCGGAGCAGGGTGTCCACGAACTCCCCTCCTCCGAGGACCCGCTCGTCGGCCGCGTAGCTCTCCCGACCCCGCCGCAACTCTCGCACCGCCGCCCAGCCGCCCGCACTCCGGACGAGACCCCCACCCATGAGCTCAGGGCGGCGGCCGGCGGCTATGCCATCTTCGACAAAGGACCGGTATCGAGCACGCGCGCGACCCCGGTCGAGGCCAAAGCGCCGCAGCACCTCCCCGGTGTTCTGCCAGGGACAGGGGCGGGTGCCCAGCACCGCCGCATGGCCACTATACGGGTAGCGATCCAACGCCCGCAGCGTCGGCACCACGTTTGCCCGGAGCGGGTTGAGGTGGAGATAGCGCACCAGCTCCAGGAGATACGACTCCTCCTCCACCACGATGGATTTGTACCGGTTCTGGAACAGGTGGCCCCTTCGGCGGTGGCGCCGGTTGAAGGTCCCGGCGTACCCGGTGAGGAGGGACCGCATGGTTCGCGCCAGGGACCGCTTGGCGGTCCGCACCAGGAGATGGAAATGGTTGGGCAGGAGGGCCCAGGCATAGACCAGCCAGGCGCCCCCCTCGGCCAGGGCCGCCAGGCGCCGGACGAAGTCCGCCCGATCCCGATCATCCCGGAAGATGACTTGGCGATCCAGGCCCCGCGCCATCACGTGGTGCAGGGCCCCGGGGGTATCCAAGCGCGGACCGCGGGGCATGATGATGAGCAGGGTAGCACAAAGCCACTAAAGCCGCAACGTCCCCTTATTCCTTCTCTGTCAATCTGCTTGTCCTCCAAACGCTAGCGCCCCGCCCTCCACGATGGGAGGCGGGGCGCTGGGAGGAACCAAAACCAGGAGTGGGTGGCTGCTACGACTACGCCTTCGGCCGCCAGCGGAGGTTGGGCTGGCGGGCGGCCCTGGTCTCGTCCATGCGGCTCACCCGCGGGTTGTGGGGGGCGGCCCGGACCACGTCGCCACCCTCCTTCGCCTCCTTGGCGATGGCCTTCATGGCGGCGATGAACTGGTCCAGCGTCTCCTTGCTCTCCGTCTCGGTGGGCTCGATCATCAGGGCCCCGTGGACGATGAGAGGGAAGTAGATGGTGGGCGGGTGGAAGCCGTAGTCCATGAGGCGCTTGGCGATGTCCAACGTCTTGACGTTGTCGGGCACCTGGAGGGCATCGTCGAACACGCACTCGTGCTTGCAGAAGCGATCGTAGGGCAGGTGGTAGGTTCCCTTGAGCTGGTTGAGGATATAGTTGGCGTTGATCACCGCCACCTCGGCGGCGCGGCGCAGACCGGTCGGTCCCAGGGTCCGGATGTAGGTGTAGGCCCGCACCAGGACGCCGAAGCTGCCGTAGAAGCTCCGGACCTTGCCGATGGACTTGGGGAGCTTGTAATTGAGCGTGAATTCCTTTCCCTTCTTCTCCACTGTGGGCACCGGCGAGAACGGGGCCAGGTGCCGCTTCATGGCCACCGGGCCCGCCCCCGGCCCGCCGCCCCCGTGCGGCGTGGAGAAGGTCTTGTGGACGTTGAGCTGGATGACGTCAATCCCCATGTCGCCGGGCCGGGCGATGCCGACGAAGGCGTTCAGGTTCGCGCCGTCGCAATAGACCTGCCCGCCCTTCCCGTGGACGATCTTGGCGATCTCGACGATGTGGTCCTCGAAGATCCCCAGCGTGTTCGGGTTCGTCACCATGATCCCGGCGACCTCGTCGTCCATGACCTCGGCCACGGCCTGGGGCTCCACCACGCCGCGCGGCCCGGACTTCACCGGAACTATCTGGTAGCCGCACACGGCCGAGCTGGCCGGGTTCGTCCCGTGGGCCGAATCCGGGATGAGGATCTTCTTCCGGGGATTCCCCCTGGACGTGTGATAGGCCCGGACCAGCATGATCCCCGTGAGCTCCCCGTGGGCGCCGGCCGACGGCTGGAGGCTCACCCGGTCCATGCCGCAGATCTCGGCCAGGTACTGCTCCAGCTCCCAGAGGAGCTGCAGGGCCCCCTGGCTCGCCGCCTCGGGCTGGTACGGGTGGGCCCGGGCGAACCCCGGCAGGCGCGCCATGTCCTCGTTCATGCGCGGGTTGTACTTCATGGTGCAGGAGCCCAGGGGGTAGAAGCCCAGGTCGATCCCGTAGTTCCACTGGGACATCCGGGTGAAGTGGCGGACCACGTCCACCTCGCTCACCTCGGGGAAGCCGGGGATGTCGTCGCGGAGGAGCTTTTTCGGGATCAGCCGGTCCGGCTTCACCTCGCGCACGTCGGAGGTCGGCAGCGAGTAGCCCACGCGACCGGGGGATCCCTGCTCGAAGATCAGGGGCTCGTTGAGGACCAGCCCGCGGGTTCCAACCGTCTCGCCACTCATCGCCCACCTCCCATGGCCTTGGCCAGTGCCTCGACCTCCTCCCGCGAGTTCTGCTCGGTCACGCACACCAGCAGGCAATCCTTCAACTCGGGATAGAACTGGCCCAGATCCAGTCCGCCGATGATCTGCTTCCGGAGCAG
Organism: Candidatus Methylomirabilota bacterium; assembly: GCA_016208645.1. Taxonomy (GTDB): domain Bacteria; phylum Methylomirabilota; class Methylomirabilia; order Methylomirabilales; family 2-02-FULL-66-22; genus 2-02-FULL-66-22. Next base: position 6,175 of record JACQXP010000015.1, read on the forward strand.
CCCCTTCAAGAGGTCGGCCGGCTTCCGCTTCACCTGCACGACGAACTCGTTGAAGGTGGGGCCGGAGAACCGGAGGCTACAGCCCCGCACCCTGGCCAGCCGCTCCTTGGCGAAGGCCGCCTTGCGCAGGTTCTGGAGCGCCACCTCGCGCAGCCCGGTCTTCCGTGGCCCCCACCAGGCGACCGGGCATCTGGCGCATGAACTTCTCCTGGGTGGCGAAGAAGCCCAGGTACGGCCCGCCGAAGCTCATGGGCACGCCCAGCGCCTGTCCCTCCCCCGCCACGATGTCGGCGCCGCACTCCCCCGGCGGCCTGAGGAGGCCCAGCGACACCGGCTCGGGCACGGCCACCACCAGGAGGGCGCCCACGGCGTGGGCGGCCCCGGCCAGCTCCGCCAGGTCCTCCACCACGCCGAAGAAGTTGGGGTTCTGCACCACCAGGCACGCCGACTTCTCGCTGAGGGCGGCCTTGGCGGCCTTGAGGTCGGCCGCCCCGGCCGGCGTGAAGCCCACCTCGTGAAAGGTGAGGTCGATCTGCTGCGCGTAGGTGCGGGTGACCTGGCGGTACTCGGGGTGAATGCTCCGCAGCACGACCACCTCGGTCCGCCCGGTGACCCGGTGAGCCATCAGGATCGCCTCGGCCGTGGCGGAGGCCCCCTCGTACATGGAGGCGTTGCTGACCTCCATGCCCGTGAGCTGGCAGATCAGCGTCTGGTACTCGTACATGACCTGGAGCGTGCCCTGCGAGATCTCCGGCTGGTAGGGCGTGTAGGCCGTCAGGAATTCCCCGCGGGAGATCAGGTGACCGATGATGGCGGGGCTGAAGTGGTTGTAGCAGCCGGCCCCCAGGAAGGTGCTGTAGCGGTCGGCGTCGGCGTCCTTCGCCGCCAGGGCCCGGATGTGCTTCGCCAGGTCCGCCTCGGAGAGCGCCGGCGGGATCCGCAGGGGCCGCTTCAGGCGGACGGCCGCCGGGATGTCGGCGAAGAGGTCCTCCACCGATCGCACCCGGATGGCATCCAGCATCTGCCGGCAGTCGGCGTCGGTGTTCGGGATGTACCGCATCAGTGCCCTCCTTCCGCCGCCAGATACGCCTCGTACGCCTTGGCGTCCATGAGCTTGTTCAGCTCCTTCGGGTCGGCCACCTTCACCACGATCATCCAGCCGGCCCCGTAGCAGTCCTGGTTCACCAGCTCGGGCTTGCCCTCCAGGGTGGTGTTGGCCTCCACCACCTCGCCGCTGGCCGGGCAATAGAGATCGGACACCGCCTTCACCGACTCGACCACGCCGAAGGTCTCCATCTGCTTCAGGCGGCGCCCCAGCTTGGGCAGCTCGACGAAGACCACGTCGCCCAGGGCGCTCTGCGCGTGGTGGGTGATCCCCACCCGACCCTTGTCCCCCTCCACCCGGATCCACTCGTGTTCCCTCGTGTACTTCAGGTCGGCTGGATACATGAAGAATCCTCCCTCCTCCAACAACAGCGTTCGAGCGTTCGGCGGTTCGGCTGTTCAGGACGATAGGAACAGGCAAACCACCCGGATCCATCCTACCTCGGTAGACGTCCGCCACCGTGACGTGGCTAGCCCGATCCCGCGAGCCCCCTCACCCTGCCCTCTCCCACGCGGGGAGAGGGGGAGGGAGAGGGGCTCCTCAACGTCCCACATCCAAGTGCATTTGTGCTACCGCTTCCGCTTGTAGAACGGCGTCGGAACGACCCGGGCGGGGACCGGATTGTCCCGGATCAGGACGTCGAACTCGGTGCCGACGGCGGAATGTTCCACCGCGACGTACCCCAGGCCGATGTTCCTGTTCAGCCAGGGGGCGGGGCCGCCGCTGGTCACCTCGCCGATCGGCTGCCCGTTCTTCACGATCTTGTAGTGCGAGCGGGCGATGCCCCGCCCGGCCATCTCGAACCCCACGAGCCTGCGCCTGACTCCCTCTGCCTTCTGCTTGGCCAGGGCGGGCTTGCCGATGAACTCCCCCTTCTCGAGCTTCAGGATCCAGCCCAGGTCTGCCTCCAGCACCGTGTGGCGGTCGTCAATGTCGTTGCCGTACAGGGCCATCTTGGCCTCGAGCCGCAGCGTGTCGCGCGCGCCCAGGCCGCACGGCAGGAGGCCGAACGGCCTGCCCGCCTCCATGAGGGCATTCCACAGCGCCGCGGCGTGCTGCGGCGGGAGGTACACCTCGAACCCATCCTCGCCCGTGTAGCCCGTCCGCGAGACAATGCCGTCCTGCCCCAGCACCTTGCCCCGCGCGAACCAGTAGTACTTGATGGCGTTCAGGTCCACCGGCGTGAGCTTCTGCAGGATCTCCACCGCCTTGGGGCCCTGGAGGGCGATGAGGGCCGTCTCGTCGCTCTGGTTCCGGATCTCCACGTTGCCCTTCGTGTGATCCCGCATCCAGGCGAAGTCCTTGTCGATGTTCGAGGCGTTCACCGTCGTCATGTAGTGGTCGTCGGCGAACTTGTACACGGTGAGGTCGTCCACGAACGTCCCGGCCTCCGTGGTGAGGGCCGAGTACTGCACTTGGCCCACGGCGAGCCGCGAGGCGTCGTTGCTGGTCAGCCGCTGCACGGCCTCCAGCGCGGCCGGCCCGCGGAACTCGACCTCTCCCATGTGGGAGACGTCGAAGATCCCGGCGGCGCCCCGGACGGCCTTGTGCTCGTCCAGGATGCCGCGGTACTGGACCGGCATGTCCCAGCCGCCGAACGGGACCATCTTGGCGCCCATCTGGCGGTGCACGGCATTCAGCGGCGTCTGCTTCAGGGGGCCTTCAGGGGCGGACATGGCGTTCCTCCTGGGTGTCAGGGGCGGACGGGAACAGAGCGACGCGGCGAATGGGACGGACGAGAGGGACGGGCCAGAACGGCGCACCGGAAAACCGGCGCCCGGGGCATCGAGGCGGGACCAGGGGCGACCCCCGCAGACACGGGGGTCATCGGACCGGGGCCAGAGCGCGCCGACATGAACGGGCTCGATCTGTGGGTTGGGAAAAGCGAACCGGGACGGCAAGCGGGGCCGATTCTTTAATGACCCTGGGTCTTTGTCAAGGGAAAAGATGGGCGCATCGGAAGCCTTCGCGAGATCTTTCTGCTACTCTCCCCCGATGATCGAGAGGAGCAGTCGCTCCATGAGCAGGCCCTCGGGAGCCCCGGTACTCTTCAGGGCCAGGTCGGTCTCGTGAATCGCCGTGAGCGCCCGCACCAGCTCGGACAGGGAATACCGGGTGGCCCCCTTGAGGGTGTTGAACGCCCGGTAGGGATGCATCTGGAGGAGCTTCGCCGCCGACCCGTCGTCCCCCTCGACCTTTCTTTGCAGGCGGGGGAGGACGCGGGACTGGAACGTCCCGTAGGCCAGGCCGGGATCCATGGCCCCTTCGAGCTGTCGCTCCAGCGCACCGCGGGCGATGATCAGGGTCCGGATCTCGCCGGCAATCCTCCCGAGGGTCGGGGGAAGCGGCTCCCGCTGGGCGAGGAGGCTTCTGAGGGCCCGCAGGGCTCTCCCGGCATCCCGGTCGCAGAGCGCATTCGTCAGGTCGAAGATGCCGGACGCCCGGGAGTTGCTGAGCACCTCCAGCACATCGGCCGGGGTGATCGCCGGACGGGTCCCGACGTACAGGAGGATCTTCTCGACCTCCGATTCCAGCGCCCGCATGCTGAACCCGGTACGCTCGACGATGCCGGTCACCGCCTCCCCGGGGATGGTCTTGGCCGCGGCCGCCACCAGTTCCCGGATCCTCTCCCGGGCCCTGTCGGGGTTCATCTGGGTCTCCCCCGTCCTCCCGGTCCGGAGGCCGCAGTCAATGACCACTCCGGCGGCGCTGATCCTCTTGAAGAGCGCCCGCCGCTGGTCCACCACCTCGGCGGTCAGGACCAGCGAGGCGTTCCCGGGGATGCCCCGCTGGATCGTGTCCTCGTAGATCCCGGCCAGGCCGGCGCCCGGCGCCTCCGGGATCGCCGCCCCGTCGGCGACGGCGCGGCCAGCGGTCTCGCGCAGCCACGGCTCCGCCTCGGGGGTCGCCTCCACCCCGAGGACCCGCTCCCACGCCGGATCGGACACCTCGCCCCGGGCCGCCCGCTCCACGAAGCCCTCGCCCTCGCCGGCCGCCCCCACGGCCTGGAGGAACAGGCGCAGCGCCCGCTCGCCGTCCCCCGCCTGCCACGCCTGAAGGCTCTTCTTGGCCAGGTCGCCCAGATTCTGCTTTGAAACGAAGGCCTTGCTGTCGTGCACCACGACCACCTTGCTCCCCCCCAGGAGGGGAAGCGTCTTCAGCCGCACGGGCAGGCTGGCGAGATCCCGATCCTCCGCGATCACCTCGACGTTGAGCGACTGCTGCTCGGGCGGGACCAGCGCGTCCACGATGGCCTTCGCCCCGTCCTTCGCCAGGAGTTCGTCCCCGTGGAGAAGATAGACGGGGTGCCGGGTCCCCCGCGTGATCTCCGACACCACCTTCTGGATCGTCTCCGCCATCCCTGCCATGTCCGGTCACCGCCCTGGAGAAGAATGAGAATTCCGGCGCGGCCGATCGGGGGAAGGGGTCGCCGCCAGGACCTCCAGGATCTCCCCGCCGAAGGTTGCGGCGCGCCAAAGCCGGAGGCCCTCGATCCTCCCCAGGGCCTCGCGGCCCGCGGGGACCTGCTCCGCCAGCTGCTCGATGAGACGGCGCGGCAGGAGCAGTCCGGGGTCCAGGCCGAGCCGTCCGGCCGTCGTTGCCCGCCAGCGCGTCAGGGCCTCGATGCGCCGCTGCACGGCCGCCGGGATGCGGGGCTTCTTCGGCCGGGGATAGGTGGGAAGGTCCGCCTCCGGGATGGCATCGGCGCGGGCGATGGCGGCGAGGAGACCGTCCCCGTATCGCTGCATGACCTTGGGCGAACAGCCCGGGATCCGCTGCAGGCCTCCGCCCGTCCGCGGCCGATCCGCCGCCAGGCCGACCAGCGACTCGTTGCCCAGCACCTTGAACGGCGGCCGCCCCGCCTCCCACGCCCAGGCCTCGCGCGCGAGAAACAGCTCGCGCAGGACGGCCAGTCCCCGGCCGTCGAGATCCTTGGCCCCCTTGACATGGACGTAGTCGCAGGGATCGAAGACCCGCTGGGCCGCCGGGGTCGCGGCCAGGGCCTGGCACTCCTCCTCGACCCACTCTTCGCGGCCCTGCCCCCGCAGCTCCGTGAGCAGCCGCTCGCGCAGGGGGATCAGGTGCCGCACGTCCTCGGCCGCGTAGAACTCCTGGTCCCGGGTGAGCGGGCGCTTGGCCCAGTCATCCTTCTGGCGCGACCGGCCGGGCGTGATCCCGAAGAACCGTTCCAAGAGCGAGGCCAGGCCAAGCTCCGGCAGTCCCAGGAACTGGGCCGCCACCATCGTATCGAAGATGCCGGCGAAGGCGAAGCCGAAGTCCCGCTTCATCGAGGAGAGGTCGTAGGAGGCCCCGTGAAAGACCTTGACCACGGCGGGATCGGCGAAGAGCGGCGCCAGGGCTGACAGGTCCCGCACGGTCAGGGGATCCACCAGGCTGACGGTTCCCCGCGCGTTGGCCACCTGCACCAGGCACACCTTTTCCGGGAAGCTGTGCAGGCTGTCGGATTCCGAATCCAGCGCGAGGATCCGCTCCTCCGCGAGGGCCGCGGTCAGCCCCCGGATCTCCTCGGGGGTCCGGACCCATCGGGAGGCCGGCGCGGGGGACTGGATGGATGGTCGGCTGTCGGGCATCGCAGACGGTGTCGGGCCTGGCCCGCCCGGCAGGCGGTGTCAGAGCACCGGAGGACTACTTGATGGCCAGCTTGCCCCGCGCGTCCAGGGGCCCCAGCCACGCGAGGCCGCTACATCCGTACGAGTAAATCCCCGAGCGGTCGGCGATCACGGGGATGGACACCTCGGTGCCCGCCGGGACGGTCGTGCGGACCCCCAAGTCGGGAATCTGGAACACGTGCTGCTTCCCCGCGCTGGTCACGTGGAACGTGATCAGGAGGGCCCGGCCTTCCCGGTCGGCGGCCAGCACGGCCGGCTCGCACCGGTTGTCGCGCGCCAGGATGTCGAAGGTGACGCGCCTGACGTCCGCCGGCGCCGTCGCCGCCGGCGTCCGGTCGGCGAAGAGGCGCCCGCACCCGGCCCCCAGGACCATCACGATCAGGATGGCTACTCCGTGTCCTCGCTGTACCTGCATCGGCCTGCACCCTCCAAGAAACCGGGACACCCTAACACAGGACATCGCAAGTTGCAACGACCGGCTTGGCGCCCTGGCAGCCAGTTCCCCGTTGACGGCCCTCTTCGTCCTCTGATATTTTGCGCCTAACTTTCACCGGAGTCCCCATGCACCAGCGGCGCCCCTGCGGCACCCGGGCCTGCCTCATCCTCCTGCTGCTTACCGCGGGATTCGCATTTCACCCGGGCGCGGCGGATACCGCCACCCTCCGCCTGGGGGAGATCAACCCCCTTACGGGACGCTTCGCGGCCCACGGCGCCGCCCTGCACCGGGGGATCCAGCTCGCCGTGGAGGAGGCCAATGCGTCCGGCACCCTCCGGGTCACCCTGGCGACCCGCGACGACGAGGCCCGGCCGGACCGCGCGGTGGCCGCGGCCGAGGAGCTCACCACGCGGCTCCGCGTGGCGGCCCTGGTGGGCGGCTACGTGGACACGCTGGTGGGGCCCATCAGCGAGGTGGCGGAGCGGCAGAAGGTCCCCTATGTGGCCACGGCGTCCCTGGACGAGCGCCTGACGCAGCGGGGGTATCGGTACTTCTTCCGCATCAGCCACCTCCGGGCCTACGTGGACAGCATGGTGGGAATCGTCCAGGAGGTCTTCAAGCCGCAGAGCGTGGCCATCCTGTTCTCCGCCACGCCGGGCGCCTCCCAGCTCGCCCGGCGCCAGCGGGAACGGCTGGAGCAGGCCCGGGTCCAGGTCCCGGTCTTCGAGATGTTCACCTCCGGGATCGCCGACTTCACCCCGCTGCTCGCCCGCGTGCGCGACAGCGGCGCCGAGGTCCTCATCGCGGACACGTTCTTTGCCGATCACCTGGTCATGGTGCGGCAGCTCCGCGCCCTGGAGGTCAATCTCAAGGCGTTCCTCGGCGCCTTCGGGATGGAATTCCCCGAGGTGGTGCGCGACCTGGGCCCGTCCGGCCAATTCCTCTTCGGCACCACCGGGTGGGAACCGGGCACCACGGAGCCGGGGACCGAGGCGGCCTCCCGCGCCTTCGTGGACGGGTACCGGAGGCGATTCGGCACCCAGCCGCCCCCCCTGGCCATGCACGGGTACGTGGGCGCGCGCGCCATCCTCGCCGCGGCGGAACGCGCAGCCAGCCGGGGACGGGAGGTCGGACCCGAGGACGTTCGCCTGGGACTGCAGAGCCTGGACCTCACGACGCCCCTCCAGCGCCTGCAATTCGACAGCCGGGGCGAAGCCAAGCACTACCGGCGCCTGATCGTGCAGATCCAGGGCAGCACGCGCGTCGTGGTGTACCCGCCGGACCGGGCCACGGGAAAACCGATCTACCCGATGCCCCCGTGGGACAAGCGATGATGCCAATTTCGGATTTCAGATTTCGGATTTCGGATTTTGGGATGTCCCACATTCCACATTCCGCAATCGGGTACCCACTGGGTGTTCCGCAATCGTTGGCCCCGCAGGGGCCGGCGCAGGTGCAGCGTGCTTGAGGCCATCGTGGGCGGCCTCATCACGGGGAGCTTCTACGCCTGGCCCACGGGGATCTGGTGGTCCTCGGCGCCTATGTGGGAGAGCATCTCTGGCGGCTGGCGGGCTGGTCACCCATCCTGGCCATGCCGCTGGCGGCGCTGCCGGCCATGCTCCTGGCCGTCGCATCCCGCCCGCTCCTGGCGCGGGTGGGGGAGCCCTTCGTCCTCCGGTCCATCGTCCTCACCTTTGGCGCGTCCCTGCTGATCCAGAGCGGGCTGCAGACGGCCTTCACGGCCGACTTCCGGCTGATCGCTGCACCGGGGTGGGACCGCGGCATCTCCCTGTTCGGCGCGCGCGTGGCCCGGGGCCGCCTGCTCATCGCGGGCGCGGCGCTCGCCGTCCTGGCGCTCCTCCACCTGCTCCTGACCCGGACGTTCTTCGGGAAGAGCCTGCGGGCGGTGAGCCTGGACCGGGAGGGGGCCGCGCTGGCGGGGATCAACCCGGCGGGGGTGGACCGCGTCGTCCTGGCCCTGGGCGGGGCGCTGGCGGGGGCGACCGGGCCGCTCTTCGCCTCGATCCAGTACGTGACGCCGTCGGCCGGGATCGGCCCGACGCTGATCGCCATCGTCCTGACGATCTTCGGAGGCGTGGGCAGCATGAGCGGCCTGCTGCTCGGCGGCCTGTTGCTGGGCCTGGCGGAGGGGCTGGCCGCCTGGGCCGGCGGGGCGCCCTGGCGGGAGGTCACGAGCCTCGGGTTGCTGCTCCTCCTGCTGCGCTGGCGCGGGACCGGGCTCGTCGGCGGGCGGGCCGGCTGATGCGCCAGGGGCCATCCACCGGCGTCCGCTCTCCGAGCCTGGCGACGTTCCGTTGGGCCGGGACCGGAGGGATGATCGTCGCCGTCCTGTTGCCGGTCCTGGTGGCGTCCCGCGACTATCTGCTCTACCTCGGCACGATGGCGCTGGTCTTCGGCCTCCTTGCAGAGAGCTGGAGCCTGCCGGCCCAGGCGGGCCTGATCTCCTTCGGCCACGCGGCGTTCTTCGGGATCGGCGCCTACGCCTCGGCCCTGCTGAGCCTTCGCGGGCAACTCTCGCCCTGGCTGTCCCTGATCGCGGCCGCCCTGCTGGCCGCCCTGTTCGGCCTGGTGGCCGCGGAGGTGGCGGGCAACCTGACGGGGGCCTACTTCTCGCTGGCCACGCTGGCCATGGCGGAGATCCTGCGCGTGGTGGCCCTGCACTGGACCGGATTGACGGAAGGGGCCTGGGGCCTCGTGGGGATCCCCGGCCTGCCGCGGCTCCCGCCCGGCGGCCTGGCGCGCTTGGTCGGCAGCCGGGCGACGGATTATTACGCGGCCCTCCTCCTGCTGGCGGCCATGTGCGGAACGCAGGCCTGGATCCGGCGAGCCCCCCTGGGCCTCGCGCTGCAGGCGATTTGCCAGGGCGAGGCGCGCGCCGCCGCATCGGGGGTGGACGCCCGCCGGGTCAAGCGGATCGCCCTGGCCGTGAGCGGCCTGTTCGCGGGAGGGGCCGGGGCCCTCCACGCCCACATCTTCCAGTGGGTGGATCCGGCCAGCGCGTTCAGCCTGACCCTGTCGGTCCTGCCCCTGATCATGGCGATGTTCGGGGGGGGCCAGTACCTGCTGGGTCCCGTCCTCGGCGCGGTGGTCCTCTACCTCGGCAACGAGCTGCTCTTCCAGCGCCTCGCGCCCGGCGGGCACCTGTGGCTGTACGGCGGGGCCGTGATCCTGGTCATCCTGGCCCTCCCCCACGGGATCCTGGGATGGGTGGAGGCCCGGCTGGAGGGACGCCGTGGCCCTGTGTGAGGCCATCGGGCTGACGAGGCGGTTCGGAGGGAACGCCGCCCTGCAGGACGTGACGCTCGAGTTCGAGCCCGCGACCATCGTGGCCCTCATCGGGCCCAACGGGGCGGGAAAGACGACGCTGTTCAACCTGCTGGCGGGCCAACTGCGCCCCTCGGCCGGCACGGTGCGATGGCGCGGGCAGGAGATCACCACCTGGGCCCCACATCGCCGCTGCCGCGCCGGCATCAACCGGACGTTCCAGGTGGCCCAGCCGTTTCTGGACCTCACGCTCGCCGAGAACGTCGCCCTCGGCCTGCTGTATGGCGCGCCGGCCGAGGGAACGCGGCAGCGGCCCGAGGCCCTGGAACACGCCCGGGACATCCTGGGCGACGTCGGTCTGGCGGCCAAGGTCGCTTCAGCGGCTCGCACGCTGAGCCTGGGCGAGCTGAAGCGCCTGGAACTGGCCATGGCCGTCGCCACGCGACCGGCCCTGCTCTTGGTGGACGAGGTCCTCGCCGGGCAGAGTCCGACCGGCTCGCAGGAAATCCTCGGCTACCTGACCCGCCTCCGGACCCAGGGGGTCGCCATCTGCCTGGTGGAGCATCGCCTCCAGGCGCTCCTGCCGGTGGCGGACCGCGTGGTGGCGCTGCACCAGGGGCGCGTCATCGCCGAGGGGAGGCCGGAGGCGGTGATCAAGAGCCCGGCCGTCCTCGAGGCGTACCTTGGAGAACCTGTCGCATGAGGCGCGTCTCCGAGTTCTTCCGGGTCAGCGCTGTGAATACGGGCAGTTCCTTTGCGCGCTTCGCGCCCGCCTGCCCCGCCTGCCAAGTCAGCGCGGGCAGGCAGAGCGGAGCCTGCCCGCTGTCGCGGAGCAGGCGGGCGGCGGGCAGGTGCTTTGCGGTTAAACTACAGTGTTCGGGCTCTGTCGTGTCCGGCCGGCCGGCGAGGACGGGGTGATGGCCGCGCCGCCGCTCTCCGTCCGGGACCTCGAGGTCTTCTACGGGGAGGCGCAGGTCCTGTATCGGGTGTCGCTGGAGGTTTCGGGGGGCGAGATCGTCGCCGTGGTCGGCCCCAACGGCAGCGGCAAGTCCACGCTCCTCCGGACGATCCAGGGGCTCCTCCACCCGCGCGGGGGCGAGATCCGCCTGGGCGACGAGCGTATTGACGGACTGGCCGCCCACGAGGTGGTGGGGCGCGGGGTGGCCTGCATCCCCGAGGGACGGCGGCTGTTCCTCAGCATGACCGTCCGGGAGAACCTGGAGGTCGGGGCCTATCTCCCCGCAGCGCGGCAACGGCTGGCCCAGAATCTCGGCGCGGTCCACGCGTTGTTCCCGATCCTGCAAGGGAAGGGCAAGGTCCAGGCGGCCACCCTGAGCGGCGGCGAGCAGCAGATGCTGGCCGTGGGCCGGGGACTCATGGCCCAGCCCAAGGTCCTCCTCTTGGACGATCCCTTCATGGGCCTGGCCCCCCGCACTATCGCCGGGCTCTGCGACACCCTGCGGGCCCTCTGCGGCCAGGGGATCGGCATCCTGATCGCGGGACAGCACGTCCGGCGGATCCTCACGCTGGCCGGCCGCGCCTATCTCCTGGAGCAGGGGCGGATCACCGACGAGGCAGCGGGCAGCCAGTTGCTCCACTCGCCGCACCTGCGGCGGGCGCTGCTGAATACCGCGTAGCCGAACCAAGAGCGTTTCCGCCTCTGGCGGATTCGGCTGTTCGACTGTTCGGCAGTTCGGCGGCGGGCACAGCGCAATGCGAGAGGCTCAATTCCCGGTTGTCAGTTGTCGGTTTCTCATTTTCAATTGGATTGGAGATTTCCATGGAGTTCACCCGTCTGACCGATGTGAGAAGCCGCGACGGCCACGCCCTCCCCGCCTATCTCTTCCGGCCGGGCTCGCCCGTCGCAGCCGTCGCCGTCGCCCACGGCTACGGGGGCTGCAAGGAGCAGATGCTCGGCCTGGCGGCCCGCCTGGCAGAGCGGGGCCTGGCCGCCTGCACCTTCGACATCCGGGGACACGGGGAACACCCGGCGCCGCTGGGCGCCGCGATGCTCCTGGATCTCGAGGCGATCCTCGCCTTCCTGCGCCGGTTCGGGCGGGTCGCGGCGGTGGGACACAGCCTGGGCGGGCGGCTGGCCCTCATGTCCAGCGCCGACGTGGTCGCGGCCATCTCCCCGCCCCTGCCGCAACGGCCGTCGGAAGAGGGACGCGCCATGCTGACGCATTTCGGGAGCACGACGGTTCGCGCCCAGGACCCCGGCGAGATCCTGGACCTGCTCCGGTCCATGCCGCCCCCTGCGGCGTCGTCTCGCCCGACGCTGCTCCTGCACGCCGAGGGGGACGTCCCATCCCTGATCGAGGCCGTGCGGGCCACGGCGGCCGCGATGCCCGGGGCCGTGCTCCAGGTGATCTCCCAGCACCAGCACCAGCCCGCGGCGCTGCCGGCGAGCCTTCTCGCCTATCTGCCGCGGTGGTTCAATCACATTGACCTGAAGGCCAACGCCGAGTTATACGTGAAGGTGCCAGCCTGGCTGGCCGGGCAGCTCACCGCTCGTGCCGAATGATCCGTTGCCTCCGAGATCGTATCGCCCCCAGGCCGAGTGGAACGGGGCGCAACCCGGATCCGGAAGGCTCTGCCACCTCGGGCAGTAGAGGGAGCACCTGATGTCCTACCACCGACCCGGCATTCTGGGCCGTCACGGCGTGGTGGCATCGCCGCATCCCCTGGCGACGCTGGCCGGCATCCAGATCCTCCAGCAGGGCGGCAACGCCGTGGACGCCGCCGTCGCGACCAACGCCGTCCTGGCCGTGGTGCACCCGCACATGTGCGGCCTGGGTGGGGACCTGTTCGCGCTGATCTGGCAGGCGAAGGAACGCCGGGTCCTGGCCCTGAACGCCTCGGGGGCGGCGCCGCAGGCGGCCAGCCTGGAACGGTACCGGAGGGCGGGATACACGGAGATGCCCTTCCGGGGCCTCTGGAGCGCGACCGTTCCGGAGACTGTGAATGGATGGGCGGCGGCCCTGGCCCGCTGTGGCAGCATGGACCTGAAGGAGGTCCTGCAACCGGCCATCCACCTGGCCGAGGCAGGCTTCCCCACCCCGACCGAGCTGGCCCGGGCCGCGAAGGCGGAGCGGTCTCTGCTGGAGGCAACGCCCGAGACCGCCCGCATCTATCTTCCCGGCGGGCGACCGCCCGGCGCCGGGGAGATCCTGGTGCAATCCGATCTCGCCCGCTCGCTCTCCGCGCTGGCCGAGGGGGGCCGGGAGGCCTTCTATGCCGGGCCCGTCGGCGCGGAGATCGCCCGCGCCTCGCAGGCGAAGGGCGGCCTGTTGACGGCCGAGGACCTGGCAGGCGCGCAGGCGGAATGGGTCGCGCCCATCGCCGTGCCGTACCGCGGACTCCGCGTCTTCCAGTGCCCGCCGAACTCGCAGGGGATCGCCACCCTCATGGCGCTCCAGATCCTGGAGGGGCTCGACCTGGCAGGCGCATCCGAGGCGGATCGCCTCCACGGGATGGTGGAGGCCAAGAAGCTGGCGTTCGCCGACCGGGATCGCTTCGTGTCCGACCCCCGCTTCGTGTCGGTCCCGGTGGATCGCCTGCTGGATCCCGCCTATGCCGAGGCGCAGCGCGGCCTGCTCTCGCCCGACCGGGCGATGGCGGCGGCCTCTGAAGGCCAGCTCGACGGGGACACCATCTGCCTGTGCACGGCCGACGGCCAGGGCAACTGGGTGTCCTGGATCCAGAGCCTCTACTCGACCTTCGGCTCCGGGGTGGTGGCGGGGACCACCGGAATCCTGCTGCAGAACCGGGGCGCCTATTTCTCCCTCGACCCGGAGCACGTGAATCGCCTGGCCCCGGGAAAGCGGACGCTCCATACGCTCACCCCGCTCCTGGCCACGCGGGAGGATCGGCCCGTCCTGGTCACCGGGACGCGCGGGGCGGACGGGCAGCCCCAGACGCTCCTCACCATCCTGACCGGCCTGGTGGACCGCGGCCTCCCGATGCAGGAGGCCCTGGATGCGCCCCGCTGGGTCCACGGGCGCCGGGTGCGGGGCGATGATCCTGAGAGCCTGCGGATCGAGTCGCGCTTCGCGCCCGACGTGGCCCCCGCGCTGGCCGCCCGGGGGCACCGCGTGATCGTCACGATCCCCTTCGATTTCAACATGGGCTTTGCCCAGGGCATCCTGCGCGATCCCGAGAGCGATTGCCTGGTGGGAGCGGCCGACCCGCGGGGCGACTGCCTGGCGCTGGGCATCTGACCGGGACGCGGGAGCGCGCGGGTCGAGGACCCGATATCTCGCTGGACTATTTCGGAAAGACTGGGTTTAATACGCCACCCCGGGGGAAGCCGACCAGCTTCTCGGGGCGCGGTTAGCCATGCCGGAAAGGACAGCCCCTGTGGAACCGCTGACCAGGATCAAATCGCAGCGCCGGTTCATCCAGCAGCGCGCCAAGGAACTGCTGGACCGGGTGAACCGGATGGATGATGAGGAGTTGCGCTGGACGGTCCGGATGTTCGCCGACTGCCTCTCCCCGGAGCAGCGGATGGCCCACCTGGGCGCCTACAGCGAATACTGGACCGTGGACCAGCTCCGGCGGTTCGTCCCGACCTTCATCCAGGAATACACGGACCTGGCCCTGGAAGATCTGAAGGCCAAGGAGGGGGCGCAGGGGACCCGGCTGGCGGATCTGACCGACGAAGAGCTGCAGAGCATGTCCCTGGCGGAGAAGTGGTACCTCCTGGCGAAAGACCCGGGGGGGCTCCGGCCGGACCAACTGCGCCGCGAGCTGGCGCGCCTGTTCATGTGCAAGTCCTACGACCTCTTCCACGACACCGGCCTGTCGGAGGCCGCCGTGGAGTTTCCGGCCTATCACCGTGTGCGGGAGGCGCTGGAGGCCCGGCCCGACGCCGTGGCCGAATTCCTGCTTCGGGTCGTCCTGGAGCGGGCCGAGCGCCTGAGCGACGGACCGCCGGACGACGTGGAGGCGGCCCTGGCGGAGATCCGGGAGGTGACCGGTCGGACGCTGGGGATCCTGATCCCCGTGGATCAGCTCTTCGCCGGCCAGATGGTCAAGCTCCCGCTGGAACGTCCCGACGAGATTCCCGAGGCCGCCCCGCAGGAACCGGGCGCGAGCATGGCGGGGATGTCGGTCGAGGAGCTGGGGACCGCCTTCCTCGCCCTCACGGACCTCATGAGCCTGCGGGAGTGGGAGGAGTACGTCCTCCCCCTCCAGCGCCAGTACCGGTCCATTGCCGAGATCCCGCCCGACGATCTGCGCGCGCTGCTGCCGCGCCTGTCGGCGCGGATGGGGGACCGGCGGATCACCGACTTCGCGGAACGCTACCGGTCCGGCCGCATGGTGGCCGAGCGGAAGGTGGACCCGGCGATCTGGGAGATGCTCCCCACCCCGGAGCGGTTGGCCATCCTGGAACGGGACAACCGGACCATGGACATCGCCCAGGCGGCCCGGCACCTGGCCAAGATCTTCTTCAGTTACCACTACGACATGCTCTTCGACGCCGGGTTCCATGTGGACCTGCTGCGTTCGCCCCGGTACCAGGGCCTGGTCAACCGGTTGATCAGCGGCCCGCTCGGTGACTCCGGGCGGGAGCCCGCGGGACGCCGGGTGGAGGACCTGGCCCAGGCCGTGACCCGGATGATGCTCGACCTCGAGGCCTTGCCCTCCGAGGCGCGGCCCGTGCGCCTGCAGGAGGTTCGCGCCGTGATCGCCACGGCCCTGGGTCTCCCGGACGATCTCACCTACCCCGCCAGCAAGGAGGGGCGGGCCTGAGGACCATTGCGGATTTCGGATTTTGGATTTTCGATTTCCAATGGGGGACAGCTCTGGGGGCCTTTCCGAAAATCCGCAATCCACAATCTGCAATCCACAATCCAGAGAGGGGGGACCAAATGAAGTGGGAGTACCGGGACGAGATGGTGATGTTCAAGGAGACCCAGGACGGCCTGATCAGCAACCTGGAGTTCCTGGGCGCCTGGGGGGCCGATGGGTGGGAACTGACCAGCAGCGTGCCGCTCATCGCGCCGAACCGGGACGGCGTCGCCTACGGAACGGTCGGAGCGCTCCTCATCTTCAAGCGGCCCCTGGCGGGATGATATGGACCTGGCCTTGGAGACTCCGCGCATCGAGGACTGATCGTGCCAGTCGGTAAGCGCCGCCATCCCATGTACGAGGGCATCGCCCTCCTGGCCGACCCGATCTACGGCTACATCCAGTTCAGCGTCCCGGTGGAGGGCGGGCCCCCGGAGCACACCGAGAAAGACCTCATCGACACCCCGTGGCTCCAGCGGCTGCGCAAGGTCCATCAGCTCCAGTCCAGCTTCTGGGTCTTCCCCTCGGGCGAGCACAGCCGTTTCCAGCACTCCCTGGGGACCATGCACATGGCCGGCCGCTTCGCCGACCGCCTGTATCCCAGCCTGAAACAGGTCTTCGGGCGCCGCTGCCCATCCCAGCCGTACGTCAAAGAAATCCTGCGCGTCACGGGTCTCCTGCACGACATCGGCCACGGCCCCTTCAGCCACTTCTACGACCAGAACTTCCTGGAGCCCCTCTACGGCACGACCCACGAAGGGATCGGCCAGCGGATCGTGACGGAGAGGCTGGGCGAGATCATCCGCGGGATCCGGCGGAGCCCGGACGGGCCCTTCGAGAAGGACGAGGCGATCCAGCCCGAGCAGATCGCATTCTTGATGCGCAAGCCCGATCCGGGGGCCGTCGAGCAGATGCCAGAATGGCTCCAGACCCTGCAACCGGTCTTCTCCGGCATCTACACCGCCGACAACATGGATTACATCCAGCGGGACGCCTACATGACCGGCTTCTCGCTGGACATGGTGGACATCGACCGGCTGCTCTACTACACCTTCGTCACCGACAAGGGCCTGACGTTGCACAAGTCCGGGTCGTCCACCCTGCGCCGCTTCGTCAACGCCCGCTTCACCATGTACGCCGACGTCTATTTCCACCGGACCAACCGGGCGGTGGACCTGCACATGCAGGAGATCTTCCAGGAGACCATCCAGCTGCTCTTCCCCTTCGACCCGCGGGAATCGCTGGACGGGTACCTCACGGTGAGCGACTGGTCCCTGCTGGAGGGGGTGCAGCGCTGGGCCACCGACGCGGACCCGCGGAGGCGCACCCTGGCCGCCGAGTGGGCCAAGATCCTCAACCGCGAGGTCAAGTGGAAGATGGCCTACGACCACATGGAGACCATGGACGACCCGCGCGGCAAGAAATTCTGGTCGGCCCAGGATCTGGAGGCGGCCATCCGCAAGCACCTGCCCGAGGGGCTGCGCCACATCCCCTTCAAGGTGGACATGGCCCGGCAAGACCCGCGGCCGCTCAACCCGTGGACCGAGGAGACCAAGAAAATTCTCATCTACGACCCCGCCACGGGGACGGCCTCGCCCTCGGTCGTGGCGGATCTCTTCCGCTACATCCCCGCCCAGGTCGCCCACTATCGCGTCTTCGCGCTGGATCACGCCCATGACGGCGAGCTGGCAAAAGCCACCCAGGTCGCCCTGGCCAGCCAGGGCCAGGACGCCTTTACCACCAACCTCTGAATCCGGCCTCGCCTCTTCCCTCCCAGGGCGGCTGCGTCACCATGCGCTGCCACGCCCGGTATTCGACAGAAGGCGGATAAGCAAATTATCAAGGCCTGACCCCAATGGCATGATGGGGGGGTCAGGCCTTACAACTTTGAAGTGCCCTAAAGTGTGGGGTCGGGCCTCTGGACCTTTACTGTGCTAGCCCTTGCCCAGGAGGTGGGCGTCGAGCTGCGTCTGGGCCTCGCGGAGGGTCGGGTAGGGGGTCCGCTTGTGGAGGTGTTCCTGCCGATGCCCGCAGGCGGGACACTGGACGATGTGGATGGTCTCCAGGTAGACGTGGCCGCAGTTGGGGTCGGCCGGGTCGTCGGCGAGACGGACGCGCTCGATGAGGTCTGCGTAGCGGAAGGGTTGTCCGTCCCGCCGGCACTTCAGGCACGTCACGCGATCAGAGTGACGGGTCATGGTTGCATTTCCCACGGAAATTGGAAATCGGAAACTGGAAGCTGGAGCAGATTGGAAACTGGAAGTCGGTAACTCGGGCGGTCCGTGGTTTCCATTTTCCAGTTTCCGTTTTCCAGTTTCCAGCTTCCGCCGCTACGCGGCGGGCACCGGCTGGCGCGCCTCGATCAGCAGCAGGCGCGTGCCCTCGCCGCGGGCCACGTTCCGCCCCGCCTCGATGCGGGCTAACGTGGCGCGCCACGGCGTGAGGTCGAACGGCTGGCCCATGGGCTGGGCCAGGTAGCCGTCAATCAGATCCCGGTAGAACCGGACCATTTCCCCCACCAGGGGCACCGGGTACTCGCGCCCCTGGATCTTCAGGCAATGGACCCCCAGGTCAATAAGGTGTGGGATGTCCTCCAGCAGGAAGAACGCATCGTTCTTGAGGGCGACCCGATCTTCCCATCGGGTTATGCCGCTGTACAGCTCCCACGACTCCAGGCAGACGCGGTAATCCAGGCCGCCGCGGTTCGGGCTTCCCTTGAACTGGTCCTTCCCGGAGGGGTCCGTCGTCCGCTCCAGCCGGTGGTAGGGGGACATCCAGCACTTCCCCAGGTACGTATAGCAGTAGTTGGCGTGGATCAGGATCTCGATCCCGACGTCCATCTGCTCCTTGCGCGAGGCCAGCTCCTTGAGGGTCAGCTTGGTGTCCGCGACCACCTGGGACACCCCGATGGAGCGGTAGAAGCGCACGTCCTCGTCGTTGAGGATGTTCGCCCCGATGCTGGCGTGGATGGTGAGATGGGGGAAGCGCCGGTGGACCTCGGCGATGGCCCCGATGTCCGTCAGGATGGCGCCGTCCACCCCCCAGGCCACGAAGCGCTCCATCTTGCGCAGCATGGGCGGGATCTCGCGTGACTGCATGTTGGTATTGATGGCCACCCGCAGCTTCGCCCCGCCGGCGTGGGCCATCAGGACGGCCTCCCGGATGTCCTCCTCGGGCAGCTCATAGCGGTCCCGCCGCCGGCTCCAGCCGCGCGGCCCCACGTAGATGGCGTTGGCGCCGTTCGCCACCACCGCCTCGACCATGGCAAGATTGCCCGCCGGTGCCAAAAGCTCAACCATGATCCACACCCCATCCCGGAGAGGAAAGCCGCCCCCGGGGCGCGCCGCCATTGGGGATAGCAAAGGCCGCC
>JACQXP010000036.1 GCA_016208645.1 Candidatus Methylomirabilota bacterium
CAGTGTCTCCACGACAATCTCCTCCTCATCCATCTCTCTGAGGACGGCGCCTCGTGAACGCTTGGCCGGGGGGACTCCTGGCTTCGCGTTTGCCACCGCGGGCCAGATCGCATGAGGAACCGGTGGGTGATTCCGCGGATCCTGCGGCTCCCCCTCCGCTGGAAGATCCGGACGCTGGAGCGGCCCCGTACGCCGCGGGTACCTTATCATCCGGTCAAGCCCATTCCGAGCGAAGATTGCGCTTTGTCACAAGATCAGGAGCACTGGAGGGTTGAGGGTGCAAGGGCCCCCGGGTGCGCCGAAGAACCTATCCCAATATCGAATGTTGAACATCGAATTTCGAACGACGAAAGTGTCCTTGTTCAGCATTCGACATTCTGCATTCGATAGTGGCCTGATCCCGCCCGGAGCCGCTCCACCCTGACATCTCTCGGATGTCCCGCTTCCGACCAGCGAACTCAGGTTCATCTTGGAGCAATATCAGACCAATTCTGGCTAACCCCGGAGGTGGGTCGTGCCGATTGGATACCCATACCTATAGTAGAACCGGTGAGGCGGGGGCCAAGCTGTTGGGTGGTTACGAAGGGCTAGGGGTCGCCCTTCTCCAGACGGCCGCGGGTAGACCAAGCCGCTTTCCTCCTCGCTCTCGCCGCCGATTGCCGTCCAAGTAGGACATTTCAGTGGCGGCACGGCGGTTGCATTTCACCCTCGCCATGGCGACTCGCAGACAGGTACAACGGCGCCGCATCCTTCCATGGCCTACGGTCCTGAATCGGCAGAACCGGGGAGAGGAAGGGAACGAGACCCCCACCGGACCGGCCCAACCGGCGTCGAGGCGAGCCACGCATCCTCCTCAGGTAATTCCCGAAAACGGTCTGCCGGCACATAGGCCCATGACTTGTTCCTGGCCTGACGATACGTCACCGACGACGATCCATTTCCCTGGACGCTCCTGAAAAGCCCTGGCTATGTTTTCCGAAACCTGCTCTTCCATCCCTGACGT
Organism: Candidatus Methylomirabilota bacterium; assembly: GCA_016208645.1. Taxonomy (GTDB): domain Bacteria; phylum Methylomirabilota; class Methylomirabilia; order Methylomirabilales; family 2-02-FULL-66-22; genus 2-02-FULL-66-22. The sequence goes on from JACQXP010000036.1 coordinate 1,004, forward strand.
CATGCCACGACGCGCGTTCCTCCGCATCGCGTCCGCCCTGGGTGGACCTCCCTCATGGTGCTGGCTTCTTCCGATCGCGGCTGAAGCGTCCATCTGGCCTGAATCAGCCCCATCCCGCCCAGAGGCCGAGCACCCCACCCGGGTCCACCGAGCGACCGCGGCGATCCTCCGGATCCTCCGGGGCTGGGACGCCGATGGCCTGCCTGGCGAGGCCGGCAGCGATGGTGGAAAGCTTGTCGCGGTCTCATTGAAAGCGGCGGGTCTCCTCCTCGTTCTTCTGGTTCTGTCGGCCTGCGCCACGCGCTCCGACCGGTACAACATCGGAACCGCCGAGCTCTGGATCGGTGGGCAGGTCCAAGTGCAGCAGGAATGCACGCGACGGGGCGCGGTGGCCTACAGCAACCAGGCGAAGATCTACGGCTGCGCCGATCTCCAGGACCGGGTGATCGTCAGCGTCTCCGATCCGAAGATCATCGCGCACGAATGGTGTCACTGGTCCGCGCAGAGCGACAGCCACGACGTGTGCCCGACCCCCGTGACGGACCTCCATCGTCATTGAGCGGGACCCGGCGACAGGTCCCCCGGCCGCCTGCGCTCCCCCCGTTGGCTCCGCGAGATCCAGTTCCTTCCGGCTCGCGGAGCCATTCTTTTCTTCCTGCATGGGCGGGAATCCGGTCTGCCCGTGACCTCGCCCCCACGCCGGATCGGCGGGCTTTCCCCCTGGACAACCTCCCATTCTTTTGGTAAGGTGCGCCCGCTCCTTTCCGGCAGCTCAGCCAGCGTGACTCCCAGCCGATCGGGCCTCTCCCTCTCGCCGCACAGGAGGCCGCATGGAAGACCGGCCCGGATCCGAGTACTGCCCGAAGTGCCGGGTCATCCAACTGACCTTTCCGTTCACCGAGGATTCCCGCACCGTCCGCCGCTGCCTGGTGTGCGGCTTCCCCGTGGAGAGCGGCCTCGTCCTGGAGGCCGCCGAGGCACTCGGCCTCCCCAGCCCGCCCGATATCAAGATCCTCTGCGTGGACGACGAACCGCTCGTCCTCCAGATGAACGGTGACATCCTGCGGTTCCACGGCTACACGGTGCTCACGGCCCTGGACGGACCGGCGGCCCTGGAGATGGCTACCCGGGAGCGCCCCTCTCTCATCCTGTTGGATATCATCATGCCCGGGATGGACGGGTTCGAGGTCTGCCGCCGATTGAAGGCCGACCCGGACCTGAAGGACATTCCGGTCATCATCCTGACCGCCCTGTCCGACACCAACCTGAACGTCCGGGCCTTCGAGGCCGGGGCAGAACTGGCCCTGCGGAAGCCGGCGGAAGCCGGCACCGTCTTGCGCACCATCGAGGCGGCCCTGGCCCTGGCTGCCTCGCGGACGGCGGGGCCGACGTTCGAGGGCGTCCCCGAGGCGCTCACGGCGCCGGCTCAGCCAGAGCCGGCCGAGCCCGAGCCGGAGGTGGCGCCGGACCTCACCATCCCGACCCGTCCCGTCCCCCTGACGGTGTGGACCTTTGACGGTGCCACGTTGCGCGGGCAGATCTTCCTGCGCCTCCACGTCGAGGGCCACGCCGGACCCGAGACAGCACAGGACCGCCTCAACGATCCCGACCTGTTCCTCACCCTCACCATGCCGGGTGACGACCCGCTGGTATTCCTCAACAAGATCCAGATGATCCGGGTGGACGTTCCGGCGGAGGAGGAGCCCGACGTCCCGGACATCCCGGTGGGCGTGAGCATCGAACCGATCCGGGTCCAGCTTATCAACGGGGAGCAGCTCAGCGGGACCGTGCGCATCGAGGGCCCCGCGGGCAAGCGCCGCCTCTCGGACTTCCTCAACACCCAGCCGGCCTTCCTGCCCCTCAAGGGGGCGGACGGACTGCATTTCCTGCACAAACGGTTCATCGCGCGCATCGTGCCCCAGGAAACCTGAGCGGGGCCCGATCACCCGGAAGGGACATCTCATGGCCAAGATTGATGCCTTCTTCAAATTGATGTACGACACCGGCGCCTCCGATCTGCACCTCATCTCCGGCAATCCGCCCATCCTGCGCATCCGCGGCGACATGGAGCGGGTCAAATACAAGGTGCTGGAGCACCAGGAACTCAAGGCTATGCTCTTCGAGATCTGCCCCGAGGACAAGGCCAAGATCTTCGAGGAGACTGGCGACATCGACTTCGGCTACGAGATCCCCGGCCTGGCCCGCTACCGGGCCAACTTCTTCATGCAGAAGAACGGGATCGCCGCCGTCTTCCGCCAGATCCCCAGCAAGATCATGACCGTGGAGGAGCTGGGCCTGTCCCCCACCGTGAGCAGGCTGGCCCTCTTGAAGAAGGGGCTGGTCCTGGTCACGGGCCCGACGGGCAGCGGCAAGTCCACGACGCTGGCCGCCATCGTGGACCACGCCAACAAGGTGCGCCGCGACAACATCATCACCATCGAGGACCCGGTGGAGTTCATGCACCAGAGCCAGAACTGCGTCATCAGTCACCGCGAGGTAGGGCGCGACACCCGGTCGTTCGCCGCCGCGCTGCGGGGCGCCCTGCGCGAGGATCCGGACATCATCCTGGTGGGCGAGATGCGCGACCTGGAGACGATCTTCCTGGCCATCGAGGCGGCCTCCACGGGCCACCTGGTGTTCGGCACCCTGCACACGCAGAATGCCTCCAAGACGGTGGACCGGATCATCGACATCTTCCCGGCGAACCAGCAGGCCCAGATCCGCGCCACGCTGGCCGACACCCTGAAGGCGGTGGTGGCCCAGACCCTGTTCAAGCGCATCGATGTGAAGGGCCGCTGCGCGGGCCTGGAGATCCTCATGGTGACCCCGGCCGTCTCGAACCTGATCCGGGAGGGGAAGACGTTCCAGATCCCGGGGGTGATCCAGACCGGGAAGAAGTACGGTATGGTCACCCTGGAGGACTCCATCATGGAGTTCCTGAAAAAGAAGTGGATTGCTCCCGAGGAGGCCTACGACAAGGCGGTGGACAAGGCGAAATTCCTCCCGTTCCTATCCAAGCCGCCGGAGGAGCTGGGGCTGGCCTGAGGCCGGCGCCCGATCGCGGGGAAATGCCGTGCAGCGACACGAACTGGACCGGATCCTGACCCGGATGCTGGAGGCGCAGGGCCCAGTGTCGGACCTGAACTTCACCGTCGGGCGCCCACCCCAGGTGGAGCATCACGGCGAGCTGGTGCCGGTCGTCACCGACCCGCCGCTTTCGTGCCTGACGCCCTACCAGACCGAGGCCATCGCCCTGGCCCTCATCGGCGCGGACCGGCGCCTGACCGAAACGCTGGTTCGTACCGGCTCCTGCGACCTGCCCTACCCCCTGGGCACCACGGCCCGGTTCCGCGTGAACATCTTCCAGCAGCGCGGGCATTACTCCATCGTCCTCCGGCGGCTGGCGGCCGAGGTGCCCACCGTCGAGAAGATGGGCCTGCCCGAGATCGTGCATCGGATGGCGGAGGAGCGAAACGGCCTGATCCTGGTCACCGGGGCCACGGGCAGCGGGAAGTCCACCACGCTGGCGGCCATCCTGGACATCATCAACCAGGAGAAGGCCGTCCACGTGGTCACGCTGGAGGACCCGGTGGAGTTCGTCCACCCCGTGAAGAAGGCGACCTTCAACCAGCGGGAGCTGGGGACGGATTTCGACTCCTTCGCCAGCGGCCTCCGCGCGGCCCTGCGCCAGGCCCCCAAGGTGATCCTGGTGGGCGAGATGCGGGATCGGGAGACGCTGGAGATCGGCCTGTCGGCCGCCGAAACCGGGCACCTGGTCCTGAGCACGCTGCACACCGTGGATGCCGGCCAGACGATCAACCGCGTGATCGGCATGTTCGACCAGGACGAGGAGCGGATGATCCGGATGCGCCTGGCGGACACGCTGCGCTGGGTGATCTCCCAGCGGCTGCTTCCCAAGGTGGGCGGCGGCCGCGTGGCGGCCCTGGAGATCATGGGGATGAACATCCGGATCGAGGAGGTCATCCTGAACGGCGAGTCGGAGGGCAAGACCTTCTACGAGATCATCCAGGATGGCGAGGCCCTGGGGATGCAGACCTTCGACACCCACATCCTCCGGCTCTTCCAGGAGAGCCTGATCACCGAGGAGACAGCCCTCTCCTACGCCTCCAAGCGCTCGGTCGTCGCCCGGGGCCTGGACACGATCAAGGCCACCAAGGGAGAGAAGACCAGCGACATCGAGGGGCTGGCCCTGGACGCCGACTACGGGCGGAAGCCGCGCCAGCCCGGCGGGCCCCTGCGACCCGGCCCGCCGCCCAAGCGATGAGGCATCCCCCATGACCGTCACCTGCCCCTCCTGCCATACCAGCCTGACCATCCCGGACGAGCGGCTTCCGAGGGGCAAGGTCCTCACCGCCGCGTGCCCCCGGTGCAAGGGCCAGATCGTCATTGACACGTCCCCGCCTCCGGCGGGGCCCCGCACGGAGGCCGCGGGGGGGACGTCGGCGGCGACTGTCCCCGCCCCGCGACCCGAGGCGCCGGCCGCGTACGCCGAACGGGCGCAGGCCCGGGCCCTGGTGTGCGTGGCCGCGCCGGCCGAACGGGACCAAGTGCTGGCGGCCCTCAAGCGCGAGGGCTACGCGGCGCACGCCGCGGCCGATGCCGCCGACGCGATCGAGCGGTTGCGCTTCACCCCCTACGCGCTGGTGATCCTGCGCGAGGGATTTGGCAGCGCCACGGGCGACGGGAACCCCGTGCTGGAGCACTTGGCCGAGATGGGCATGGCGACGCGCCGGCTCATGCACGTGGTGCTGGTGAGTCCCGATGTCCGTTCCCACGACGCCAGCGCCGCCTTCGCGCGGAGCGTGGACCTGGTCCTGCACACCAACGACGTGCCGCACCTGGCGGAGGCGCTGACGCGATCCCGCGTCGAGGCGGAGCAGGCGTATCGGGTGTTCCTGGAATCCCTGCGGGCCGCGGGAAAGGGTTAGCCGTCTCGGCCGGACTCTGCGCAGGCGGGTAGAATCCGGATTCTTGCTCAGTGGCTCCTTGGTATGAATCTGCGTGTATCTGCCGGGTACCCAGCGCTGGCGCTGGGTGTCTGCGGATGCATTTGTCTTCGCCTCCAGCTTCTGCTGGACGGCGGCCGCGTCCGGGTGTAAGATGTTTTCGCCAGTGCAAGAAGGGTGCTGTCCAGCCCGTGCCCGTAGCTCAGCTTGGATAGAGCGTCGGCCTGCGGAGCCGAAGGTCACGCGTTCAAATCGCGTCGGGCACGCCATCTCCAGGAAACGCAAGACAGTGTCTTCGGCCCCCTCTGCCGACGTGTCCCGTACCCAGACCCTCCGCCTGTCCCAGGACGGACCCTCGTCCAGATCGTCCCGCCCTCCCTCTTGACACGAGCCGTACCCTTCAGCCATAAGATACCCGTCGTCGTACATGGCATCGTGAAAAAGCGGCCCGCTCTCATCCAAGGAGGATTCCTCATGGGGATGGTTGACGTCTGGGAGGTGGAATCCTGCACCGAGTTCGAGGCGGCGCGAGGGCGCAGCCCCCGGGCCCGAATCACGGCCCGGCACCGCAACCTCTCAAGCGGATCGGGCGTCCTGCCCGTGGAAGGACTGCACCGGTTCTGCGACCTGGACCGATTCCCCCGGTTCGTTCACGGCGGGGAGGAGCGCAAGCGATTCCGGATGTACCAGGTCAAGGGGCTGGATGGTCTGGCGGACGGTTTCTACGGGGACAGCGCCCCGGGGGCCGAGATCAAGGTGATCTACAACCGGTGGTTCGGCGGGTTCTCGTAACGGGTGGGAGGCAGCCCCGCCCTCTACGGCCGGGCCCCGCGCCGCAGGATGCCGTCCCCGCCGGCCGGAGGACCCCTCCACGCGTCCCGTCTCCCGGAATGCAACGCATGAAGCGCAAGTCGCCGCAGAATAATACGGTTCCGTGTCCCGGCTGCGGGGGGCGCGGATATTTCGAGTGGCCGGCGAATCCGAAGGTGCCGA
>JACQXP010000102.1 GCA_016208645.1 Candidatus Methylomirabilota bacterium
CCCGGTCGTAGTTGCGAACCCGGGTCGCGGCCGTCCGCTGGTCCACCTTGTCCTGCTCCATGACCCGTCTCACGCGGACATCGAAGGGGGCCATGATCCGAACCTTGAGGGCGTGGCTCACGTCCCGGAGGAAGAACGGGCCCCCTCGCCCGGCCGTGACCACCTTGCCTTTCTCGGCGAAGGAATAATACGCCGCCTCGATGAAGATCAGGTAGCGGCGCTTCTCCTCGTCAAAGCGCTCCCACAGGGAGAGGCGCCGTTCATCCACGTCGGCGATCTTCTCCTCCGGCACCCCGTGGGCCTGGGCCGCCCGGAGGAGGATTTCCCGCTCCACGTACTCGAAGTTCAACGCCTTGGCAACCGCGGCGGCGATGGCGTTCCCGCCGCTCCCCAGTTCCCGGGAAATCGCCACGATAGTCATAGCGCACTCCGTGCGAATTCAAAATGTAAAACCGACAACTGACAACCGACAACGGGAAAACAGACAACTGGATTCTTCGGTTTTGCATTGTCAGTTGTCGGTTTCAAATTTTTCATTGCCGATTAGGTTTTGGGCTTCACGGCGACGTAGACGTAGGCCTCGCCCCGCTGGAGGAGGAAGAGGTCCGCCTCTGCCTCTTCCCGCCGGAGGGCGGTCCGGTAGCCCTCCAGGGATCGCACCTGGCGCCGGTTCACCTCCCGGATCAGGTCCCCGGCGCGAATGCCCGCGCTGGCGGCCGGGCCACCCTTGGCCACGTCGCTCACCACCAGCCCCTCCTCACCCTCGCGGAGCTTGAACTTCTTCGCCTTCTCCGCGTCCAGCTCCTCCACCGTCATGCCCAGCTCTCGCCGTGCGGGTGCGGCCGTCGCGCGGCGCTCCGCCGTGGCGGCCTCGCCCACCTTCACCCGCACCGTCTCCAGTCTCCCGCCGCGGAAGACCTGCAGCTCCACCTGCTTCCCGACGGCGGTGAAGCTCACCGCCCGCTGGAGCGCCCGCACGTTCGGGATGGGCTTCCCGTCGAACGCCACGACGATATCCCCGCGCTTGATCCCCGCCATCTCGGCCGGCTGCCCCGACAGGACATTGTTCACCAGGGCACCCTTGGTCTCCGAGAAGCCCATCGCCCTGGCGACGTCCTGGCTCAGATCCTGGATGCTCACCCCCAGGAACCCCCAGGCGATGCGCCCGCGGACCTGGAGTTCCGGCAGGAGAGACTTGGCCAGGGTGATGGGAATGGCAAACGCCACGCGCCGGTTGGGGACGACGGCGGTGTTGATCCCGATCACCTCCCCCCGCATGTTGACGAGCGGCCCCCCGCTGTTCCCCGGATTCACGGAGGCGTCCGTCTGGATGTAGTCGTCGAACGCCCCGGCGCTGCCCAGGGCGCGGCCCTTCCGGTTGACGATGCCCAGGCTCACCGAGTGCTCGAGGCCGAAGGGGTTCCCGATGGCCAGGACCAGTTCCCCCACCTCCAGCCTATCCGAATCCCCCAGCGGCAGCACGGGCAGGCCCGTGGCCTCGACCTTCAAGAGCGCCAGGTCCGTCCGCACATCCCGTCCCACCACCTTGGCCGGGAACTTCCGGGCATCCATGAGTTGCACCTCGATCTCGCCGGCCTGCTCGATGACGTGCTGGTTCGTCAGGACGTACCCATCCGCGCTGAGGATGATGCCGGAGCCCACCTTGGGCCGCTCGCCGGGGGGCAGCGGGGGATGATCCTGCGGGAGGTCCGGCTCCGACCCCTTCTCCCCGCTCACCCCGATCTGCACGACGGCCGGCCGCAGGCTCTTGGCCAGGCGCACCAACCCCTGGTTGAGGCGGGCCAGGTCGGGATCCTCCCGCGATCCACCTCCGGCGCCTTCCGTCCAGAGGGCTGCCTCCACCCCGCGCCCGACCGGGCCCACACCACCAACTGCCAGCACGGTGGCGACGACCATCGCCATCCGGCCGCATCTGCCCATCCAGTACATCATATCCCTCCCGTCCTGCAAAAGCGTTCGGTTGTTCGGCGGTTCGGGGGTTCGGCTGGACTCCCCCGGAACGACCGAACCACCGAACAGCCGAACCCTCGAACGTTCTTTGCGTCAGGACGCCTGTGCCTGGAGGCCGGCCGCTTCCACCCAGCCCAGGGCAAGCTGGACGGATCGGGGGCCCGTGGCCTGCGCCCGGAGCCGCCGCCGGTTGCCCTCCCGCGTCTCCAGGGTGACTCGCAGGTGATCCGGCGGCAACCAGCGCAGGGCCCGTTCCGCCCACTCCACCGCCACGACGTGACGGGAATGCAGGACCTCGTCCCATCCGATGCCGGGAAGCTCGTCCTCCGACCGGATGCGGTACAGATCCACGTGCGCCACGCGCGC
>JACQXP010000037.1 GCA_016208645.1 Candidatus Methylomirabilota bacterium
CGAGGTCGAGCAGGTCCTTCCCGATCGCCGACTCGAACTTCTTGTGGACCGGCTGGAAGGCCGCGGCCCACTGCTTCCGCTGCTCCGGCGTGAGGACTGTAATCTGGAGCCTGCCCGTGGCTGTAGCGTACTCCCGTATCTTCTTGAACGCCTCTTCCTGCTCCGTGGCGCTCAGCTCCCATTCCCACTTGGTCACCTCTGCGAGGGTGTCTTCCAGGACCTTTCGGATATCCTTGGACAAGCCATCCCAGAACAGGGCATTTGTCAGCACCACGTAAGCGATATACCCATGGTTGCTGACGGTCAGGCACTTCTGGACCTCATGCATCTTCTGGGAAAACTTGTTGGTGAAGGTGTTCTCCTCGCCGTCCACCACGCCCCGCTCCAGGGCGTTGTACACCTCGCCAAAGGCCATGACCTTGGGGTTCGCCCCCACGACCAGGAACTGCTCCTCCAGAACCTTGGAGGATTGGACCCGGATCTTCTGGCCCCGTATATCCTCTGGCTTCAGGATGGGGCACTTGTTGGAGGTCATGTGCTTGAAGCCGTTGTCCCACGCCGCCAGGCCCAGCATCCCCCGGCTCTTGAGCAGGGGGAACAGCTTGGCCGTGACCCGCGGGTCCGTCATGGACCGGTAGGCGTGCTCCTGATCCGCGAACAGGTACGGCAGGTCGAAGACCTGGTACTGGGGGAACCACGGGACCAGCTTGGCCGTGGAGGGCGCCAGCAGTTGCACGGCGCCCAGTTGGAGCGCCTCGATCTCCTCCCGGTCTTTGTAGAGCGAAGAGTTGGGGAAGACCTGGACCTCGACCCTGCCCTTGAGGCGCTGGTTCACCAACTCGGCGAACCGGTCCGCCGCCTTGCCCTTGGGGGCCTCCTTGGCCACCACGTGGGAGAACTTGATGACGATGGGCGAAGCTGCCTCTGTGAAGGCCGCGGTCCCAGCGACCAGGGCCAACACCGCTCCCGCGACGGCCCACCTGTTCCCGGTATGCATCCTCCGTCCTGCGGCCGGGAAAAACATTGTTCCACCCACCGGTGGAGACCCGGCACTCTGTTCCTCGACGCCTACTGACTAGCACACGCCTCGAAACCCTGTCAACACGAAGGACGCAGATTCTCAGGCGAGTTTCGCCCGCACCGCCGCCAGGACCTTGTCGCGGAGCGCCTGGCCCTGGGACTGCGCCGCCCGGACTCTTTCCGTCTGGGCGTCCCGGAACGCCTCGTCCTTGATGGACCCCAGGTTGATCTGGACGTTCAGGGCGCCGCCCTCCAGGGCCGTGGCCGCCAGGAGGCACCCCACGCCGGCATCTGACGCCGCGCTGGGATTCCCCTGCTCCGCCACCTGCAGGGCCAGCTCCAGCACCCGCAGCGACCGGGTGCACACCTTCATCGGCGGCTCGATCGCCGTCTTGTAGGCCTGCTGGATCGCCTGGGCCCGTGTCGCCTGCTGCTCCGGCGCCTCCTTCGGCAGCCGGAAGGCCGCCATGACGTGATCGAATGCCGCGGCATCCTCGTCCACCAGGTCCAGGAAATCCCCCCGCAACCGGTCCGCCTCGGCCGCGATCGCGTTCATCTGCTCGGTCCGGTCGGCGAACTTCTTGCTTCCGGCGGTGGTCCGGGCCACCATGGCCGTGAGCCCCGCCGCCAGGGCGCCCGCCAGGGCCGAGGCGCACCCGCCACCCGGCGTCGGCGTCCCCGACGCCAGCACCTCACCGAACCTCGCCAGCGACATCTCCTGGAAACTCATCACATTCCCCATTTCCGATTTCGGATTGCGGATTGCGGAATGCGGAATATTTCAGCCCGGATTGTGGATTCCGGGATATGAACTACCGAATACCCCATCCCAGATTGCAGACTGGTTACTCGCGCCCTTATCCCCTAGATTCCTTCCTTCCAATACGCGGATTCATCCAGTTCTTCTTCAACAAGGCCCATCTTTGCGATGAAGTCAGCGGTGGATCTGGCACGGCAGGCAGCTCGGTAGTTAGCACCGACGGACGTGCCAGAGCGCAATAGTTGCCCACCGAGCACATCAGCGATCCGTCCTTTGGGCAGGGATTCCACCAGTCGGATAACAGCCAGTGCAAAAAGTCTTGTCCGGCGTGTCAAATCCTCCTTTCTCATCTCTGGCATCC
>JACQXP010000104.1 GCA_016208645.1 Candidatus Methylomirabilota bacterium
AGGCTAGAGACGTATGACCGGCGCCTCATCAATGTCGGGCGATTGGTGCAGCAGATCAGTGACCTTAAGGCGCTCCCTCATGAATCTCCACTTCGGTTCCTGGGCTGCGGAGCCCTTAGCCCCAGCGACCATCGCATGGACCGACAGGCCACTGAGCCCATCGCTCAGCGGCAGATGCAATCTCCTAAATCTCGTTGTTCTCTCTAAATGAGCCATCCGGAGAGCCTACCATTCGTCGCGACTGTAAATCGGGGTCAGGCTTTTGTAATTTGCTTTTGCAGCCGCCCTTCAGGCTCTTCTCCGCAGTTGTTCCTCCCGGGCGATCCCCTCGCTGATCCAGCTTCTTGGCCAACGCGATCTGCCGCTCCTCGAGACGTAGGGTCACCGGCTTCTTCTGAAGCGGGCTGACCATAACTTGGATCGGGCCTCGCTATCGAGATGTCTCTTCACACTCTCTTGGGATGCCGTCAGCCTGCCTTTTTGGGCGAGCTGATTTTCTCCTTGGGTTTGTCAGGGGGGGATGATAGCCTAGCTTTGGCATCAGACATCCATACGATGGCGAGTGTGACCCGATCTCGGAGGACGTGATGCGCACGAAAGTGGTTCGATCAAGCCGCCGAGGTTCCCGACCAAAGCGTGGGCGGCGATTTCAACTGACCGCGGTGGTGGAAAGGGACCGGTCCGGATACTTTGCCACCTGTCCGCAACTCCAGGGCTGCTATACGCAGGGACGAACCTACGAAGAGGTCGTCCGGAACATCCGGGACGCCATCCGTCTCCATCTGGAGGACCGCCTGGCCTCCGGCGAATCGGTACCGGGAACGGGTGAGGTGACCGTAGCGGTGTTGGATGTGGCGGTATGAGCCCGCGCCTGCCCCGCGTAACGGCAGGACAAATCCTTCGAGTTCTTCGGCGAATTGGTTTTGAGGAGGTTCGCTCAAGCGGGAGCCACCGCATTCTCAAGAATGCCGCCGGAAAACGTGCGACCGTTCCCTACCATGCCGGGGAAATCCTGTGCGCTGCGTGATGATTCACTACAACGAGATCGGGCTCAAGGGGAAAAACCAGCCCCTGTTCCTGCGGCGGCTGGAGGCGAATCTGCTGCGGGCGACGGGTGAGGCCGGCGTCCGCCGGGTGGAGCAGCGCTCGGGCCGGAAGGCCGACTGGGAGGTGATCCGCGGGCGGCTCCACTCCGTCTTCGGGATCGCCAACTTCTCCCTGGCGGAGCGGGTGGAGCCGGACATGGGCGCGTTGAAGGCGGCCGTGGGGAACGCCCTGGCGGGCCGGACGTTCCGCTCGTTCAAGGTGGCCGCCCGGCGGGCCTATAAGCAGTTTCCCCTCACCTCGGAGGACATCAACCGCGATCTGGGGGCCTTCGTTCAGGCACAGACCCAGGCCGCCGTGGACCTGGAGCAGCCCGAACTCACGATTCACGTCGAGGTCCTGCCTCGTGACCTGTACTTCTCCTTTGGCAGAGAGGCGGGGTCCGGCGGCCTCCCGGTGGGCGTGAGCGGGCGGGTGGTCTCTCTGCTGTCGGGGGGGATTGATTCCCCGGTGGCGGCCCATCGCCTGATGAAGCGGGGCTGCCAGGTGGTCTTCGTCCACTTCCACGGTTTCCCCTTCCTGGATGCCACCTCGCGCGACAAGGCGGTGGAGTTGGCGCAACTCCTGACGCGGTTCCAGTACCGATCCCATCTGTACCTGGTCCCCTTCGGGGAGATCCAGCGGGAGGTGGTGGTTGGGGCTCCCGCCCCCCTGCGGGTGGTGTTGTACCGGCGGCTCATGGGGCGCATCGCGGAACAGATTGCCCGTCGGGAAGATGCCAAGGCCCTGGTCACGGGCGAGAGCCTGGGCCAAGTCGCCTCCCAGACGCTGGAGAACCTGGCCGTGATCGAGGAGGCGGTGGGGATGCCCGTCCTGCGCCCACTGATCGGCAGCGACAAGGAGGAGATCGTCCAGCAGGCCCGGGCCCTCCAGACCTACGACATCTCCATCATCCCCGACCAGGACTGCTGCCGCCTCTTCGTTCCCCGCCATCCCGCGACCTTTTCCAGCCTGGACGAGGTGCGGGCGGTGGAATCCCAGCTCCCCATCGAGAAGCTGGTCCAGATGGGCCTGGACCAGATGGAGATCCAGGCATTCGAATTCCCGGAGGAGAGCCGAGAGCCGGGTACCCCTAGGGTGGCCGAGAGCCGTGAGGGGTAAGGCGGGAGGCGTGAATCGCAGAACGTAACACGGAAGACGTGAAGCGGTGGTCGGGCAGGCACGTCGAGTGCAAAGGGAGTCGGGTGGAGAGACTCAAGCAGATTCTTGCCGGTGCGATAGGAGACGCCGTGGCGCGCGCGGCCGCGGTGCACGGGTGGCCGCCCGTGACCGTGCCGGAGGTCACCTGGGAATACCCACCGGAGCGGACCTTCGGTGACCTCTCCACTACCGTGAGCTTCGCTCTGGCCAAACAGGTCCGACGGTCCCCCCGGGATGTTGCCACGGCGATCCAGCAGGCGCTGGATATGGACCCCGCCCTGGTGGCGAAGGTCGAGGTGGCGGGCCCGGGATACCTCAACATCTTCGTGGCCAACGGCTGGTGGCAGGGGGTGATCCGGCAGATCCTGGCGGCGGGGCCCACCTATGGCCGGGCCAGCATCGGCCAGGGGCAGCGCGTCCAGGTGGAGTTCGTGAGCGCCAACCCGACGGGGCCGCTGCACGTGGGGCACGGGCGGGGCGCCGCCCTGGGCGATGCCATCGCCAATCTCCTCGAGGCGGTGGGCTATGGCCTCGAGCGCGAGTACTACATCAATGATGCGGGAAGCCAGATGCGCCTCCTGGGGGAGTCGGTCTGGGCCCGATACCTGGAGACGCAGGGAAAGCCCGTCCACTTTCCCGAGAACGGCTACCACGGCGAGTACGTCCGCGAGCTGGCAGAGCAGGTGGCCGCGACCGTTCCCGGCCTTGCCGATGCGGAGGCGGAGCAGGCGATTCCCGCCTGAGCCGCGGAGACCTCCCGGATCCTGCTGGAGGAGATCGGGGCGGACCTGCGCGCCTTCGGCGTCGTCTTCGACTCGTGGGTCTCGGAGCGGAGCCTGTTCGATTCCGGCGAGGTGGAGGCCGCCCTGGCGACGCTACGCGCCGGGGGGTACCTGTACGAAGAGGGGAAAGCGATCGGGTTCCGCGCCAGCGACTTCGGCGACGAGAAGGATCGCATCCTGATCCGCAGCAACGGGGAACCCACCTATTTCACCTCGGACATCGCCTACCACGCCAACAAGATCCGCCGCGGCTTCCACCGGCTCATCAACATCTGGGGGGCCGACCACGGCGGCTACATCCCGCGGGTGAAGGCGGCCATCCGGGCCCTCGGCCACGACCCGGAGATCCTCCAGGTGATCCTGCTCCAGATGGTCAAGGTCCTGCGCGGCGGGATCCCGGTCCCCATGTCGAAGCGGACGGGCGAGTTCGTGGAGCTGCGCGAGGTCGTGAACGAGGTGGGGAAGGACGCGGCCCGCTTCCTCTTCCTCACCCGCCGGTCCGAGGCCCAGCTCGACTTCGACATCGAGGTGGCGAAGCGGCAGAGCATGGACAACCCGGTATTCTACGTCCAGTATGCGCACGCCCGCGCCTGTAGCATGGCGCGCAAGGCGGCCGAGGCGGGGCTGCCGGGGCCGTATGCGGATGCCGACCTGGCCCTCCTGACCTTGCCGGAGGAACTGGGCATCATGAAGCATCTTACCGTGTATCCGGAGATGGTGTTGAATTCGGCGTTGGCCCACGAGCCGCACCGGGTGACCACGTATCTCCAGGAGCTGGCGGCCACCTTCCACGGCTACTTCACAAAGTACAAGGACAGCGAGGAGCGGGTGATCTCCGGCGACCGCGACCTCAGCCGGGCACGGTTGGCGATGGTAGCGGCCGTGCGCCAGGTGGTCGCCAACGGGCTCGCCCTCCTGGGGGTCTCCGCACCCGAGCGAATGTAACGCGGAACTGTGGATTGGTGGATTCGTTGAATGGTGGCTCGGTTTCCCAGAATCTGCGAAATCTGTCGCGCCATAGGCGGACCCGCCCGGATCGCTAGCCATACGACCTGGCAAGACCCGCCACGGGCGGGCGTAATCTGCGGATAGGTTGGGGGGGTAAAACCAGGAACGGAGTTCAAATGACCGACATGCGGAAACACCTGCAGGCGATGTTCGCCGACGTGCGGCAGTTCCTCCTGACTGAGGGTCTGACGAAACTGGGTATCGTCCAGGACAACGCCCGCGGGGACGTGACCAAGGAGTTCGACTACCTGGCCGAGGCGCGGATCATTGATTACTGCACCCGCGAGATCGCCGAGCCGGTCCGGATCCTGACCGAGGAGCGGGGTGAGGTCCGCAGCAAGTCCGGCCGGGCCGCGTGGACCCTGATCGTGGACCCGGTGGACGGGTCGGAAAATTTCGCCCGGGGGAACGAATTCTCCTGCGTGTCCCTGGCCCTGGCCCCCGGCGAGGGGGTCTTTGGTCCAGACGATATCCGGTTCGGCCTAGTCGGCCGCATCTTCACCGGGACGGTCTTTGAGGCAGAGAAGGGCAAGGGCGCACGGAAGAGCGGCCAGCCGGCTCGCCCCTCGACGGTCACCGAATTGTCTCAGGCCATTGTAGCCATCGACTTCAATTTCAAGGACAAGAACGCCGTAGCCCGCATCCATCGCCTGCTGGCCTCGATCAAAGATGCCCGCCGATATGCCAGCGCAGCCTACGAACTGGTCGGCGTGGCGGCCGGTGGCGCGGATGCCTATGTAGACGTTCGGGACACCCTGAGCCCGGAGAATTACCTGGCGGCCTACCTCATCGTGCGCGAAGCCGGCGGTATCATCACGGATCGCTTCGGCCAGCCGCTGGCGCCCATCCGCTCCATGACGCAGGGGCAAAGCATCGTGGCCGCCTGCACCCCCGCCCTGCATGCAGCCGTCCTGGAAGCACTAGCCAAGGACTAGCGCCTACGTAGGATACTTATTATACTTTTCGGCGTTGCTCGGGTCCACTGGGAGGGACTTTGGAGACTTACCGCCCCGCCCAGGCACGATGTGCCTGGGCCCCTTCGCCTGGTCAGGCCGCTGAAAGGGGAGGGGAGGTGAATACTCCGAGGCTGATCAGAAGGGCCCGCTCGATCCCGCGCATGCGCTCGGGGGAGAGCGGGCGGCCAAGGGGTCGGGGGCCCAGAAGGGTTTTGTCGAGGCAGGTGATCTGCTCGCATTTCACGACCGACGCGTGGGGGAGACCGCCTTCGCCTCGATCGAGGAGCACGTGGGTGGGCGCCGGCCGCATGTGCGTCGAGATGGGGGCAGCCAGGATGTCGCTGGCCCAGCGGTTTCGCACGTCGGGGGAGACCACGAGGACCGGACGGACTTTCCGGCGGGCGGGACGAGTCCGAAGGCTCACCAGGTAAATCTCCCCGCGGTGCGGGAACGATCCGTTCACTCATCCTCCTCCAGGTGCCTGGACGACTGGGAAGTGAATTCGGCCCATTCCTTGTCCTGCCGTTTCTCGCGGCCGGTCCGACCCCGGTAGTAGGCCTCCACCTCTTCCTCGACGCGCCTTCGCTCCTGCTCCGTGATCCAGTAGGACAGGGCCGCCTCCAGCGCTCGGCTGCGCGACGAGAGACCTCGCCGCTTGGCCAGGTCGTCCAATGCCTTTACGACTCCGGCATCGAGGCTTGCCGTGACTCTGAGCCTGTGTGTTCGCCGTGCCATTCTCATCCACTCCACTGATGCAATGTGCGCATACACTACCTCATACTACTGTTCATGTCAATCCTCACCACTCACTCATGTCCCCCAGCCTGCCTATAGGAGGTGTCCTCCCGACCTGAGCGGTACCCTTTCAAGTGGCCGCAAGGTCAAATTGGGACGGACCTCCTCGCGGCGCTCTTCCCTGGTGCGCATGGGTGCGGATCCCTGAAACGAGGGGCCAAAAAGGCGTTGACACCCCTGAGTTCCTTTGGTAGCCTCCGTCGTACAACATCGCGAGTGGAAAGGATTTGACACGGTGGAGGAGGCGGACTTCTCGGTCAAGGTAAGGCTTGGGGACTTCCGCCATCATCGTTGTCACTTGTCGTGACGCTCAAGCCCCCAGTCGGGGGCTTTGTCGTTCTAGAGAGCCGAGACGCAGGGCCTAGAGCCGCGAGCCGAGAGCCGAGAGAGGCGGATCCGCGAAGGAGAGCTAGAGCAGGATGAGCGCGTATGAGGTGGTGGTCCTGGGGGCGGGTCCGGGCGGCTACGTGGCTGCGTTGCGGGCGGCCCAGCTCGGGGCGACGGTCTGCCTCATTGAGAAAGACGTGGTCGGCGGCACCTGCCTGAACCGCGGATGCATTCCCTCCAAGGCGCTCATCCATTCGGCCGCGCTGTGGAAGCGGGCAAACGAAGCCGGGGCCTTCGGCGTCACCGCCAGCAACTGGGCCTTCGATTGGAGCAAGGCGCAGAGCCGGAAGAGTGAGATCGTCAACACGCAGGTGAAAGGTGTGCACACGCTTCTGGGGACCGCCAAGATCGAGGTCAAGCGGGGCGTGGGCAGCCTGGTGGATGCCAGGACGGTCCGGATCACGGCCAACGGCGCCGGCGAGACCGTCACGGGAAAGGCCATCATCATCGCCTGCGGCTCCGAGCCGGCGGGCACTCCCGGGGTGCAGGTGGACGGCGAGCGGGTGCTGACCAGCACCGAGGCCCTGGAGTTGTCCGCCCTCCCCCGGACCTTCCTCATCGTGGGCGGCGGCGTCATCGGGATGGAGTTCGCCTCCATGCTGAGCAGCCTCGGCACACAGGTGACGGTGCTGGAGATGCTGCCGCAGATCCTGGCCATGGAAGACCCGATGCTCGTCCGTGTCCTGCAGGGCGCCATGCAGAAACAGGGCGTGGCCTTCCACGTGAATACGAAGGTGGAAAAGGTGGAGACGACGCCCGCGGGCGTCCGGGTCCAGGTCAGCGGTGGGACGAGCCTGGAGGCGGAGCGCGTCCTCATCGCCACGGGACGGGCCCTGAACAGCAAAGGGATCGGCCTGGAGGCGGCCGGGGTGAATACGGAGCGGGGGGCCATCCAGGTGAACGAGCGGATGGAGACCTCTGTGCCCGGGATCTACGCCGTCGGGGATATCACCGGCATCTCGCTGCTCGCGCACGTGGCCTCCATGCAGGGACTGGTGGCGGCCGGGAATGCGACGGGCGGACGCGCCGCCATGGATTACTCCGCGATCCCGAATTGCATCTACACCGATCCGGAGATCGCCAGCGTGGGCCTTTCCGAGCCCAAGGCCAAGGAGCAGGGCCGCGCCGTGAAGGTCGGACGCTTCAACTTCGCCGCGCTGGGCAAGGCCATGTGCATCGGCGAGACGGCGGGTATGGTCAAGGTGGTGGCCGACGCGCAAACCGACAAGGTACTCGGGGTGGGCATCGTGGGGCCGCACGCCACCGACATCATCGCCGAAGGCGTGCTGGCGGTCCGCCACGGCCTCACGGCGGCTCAGGTGGCGGAGGCGATCCACGCTCACCCGACGCTGTCCGAGGCGATGGGCGAGGCCATGCACGACGTTCACGGTCAGGCGATCCACAAGGCGCGGCTGAGAGCCTAGAGTGGAGAGCCGAGAGCCGAGACCACGGGGAGGGACCCCGCCGGTCCTGGACAAGAGTCCGGGAGAGGCGGGGATGGGCCCCGGGTAACCAATGCCGAGACGAGAGTCGACGAGCATGGAGCTCTTGCAGATTGAGAAGGTAGGAACGCCTGTACCGGCCACGCCGCAGGTGCGCCGGCTCCCGCCCTGGCTGCGTGCCAAGGCGGGCCATTGGGAGCGCGTGCACGAGATGAAGGTGCTCCTCGGCGGCTCCCGGCTGCACACGGTATGCGAGGAGGCCCGCTGCCCCAACCAGGGGGAGTGCTGGACGCGGGGGACGGCCACCTTCATGCTCCTGGGAGACACCTGCACGCGGAGCTGCGGATTCTGCGCCGTGACCACGGGGCGGCCCGGCCCGCCCGATCCGGAGGAGCCGCGGCACGTGGCCGAGGTGAGCCGGCGGCTGGGCCTCAGCTTCGTGGTGGTCACGTCCGTGGCCCGGGACGACCTGAAGGATGGCGGGGCCGCCCAATTCGCGGCCACGGTTCGCGCCATCCACGAACTGAATCCGGTGGCCCAGGTGGAGGTGCTGGTTCCCGACTTCAAGACAAACCGGGAGAGCATCCGCACCGTGGTGGAGAGCCAGCCGACCGTGTTCAATCACAACCTGGAAACGGTGGAGCGGCTGTCGAAGCAGGTCCGGGTGCAGGCCCGCTATCATCGGTCGCTGGACGTCCTGCGCATCGCCAAGGAGATGGGGCAGCCGGTCACCAAGACCGGGATCATGCTGGGCCTGGGCGAGACCGAGGCGGAAGTCCTGACCCTGATGCGGGACGCCCGCGCGGCAGGCTGCGACATCCTGACCATCGGGCAGTACCTGCAACCCACGAAACAGCATCTGCCGGTCGTGGAATTCGTGCATCCCGACCGGTTCAAGGCCCTGGAAGAGGCAGGATACACCCTGGGGTTCAAGGCGGTGTACTCGGGGCCGCTGGTCCGCAGCTCGTATCACGCGGAGCTGTCCGCCCGCAGGGGGACGGAAGTTGCAGCCTAAGACCGTTCGGGGCACCCACGCCACAGCGGTGGGAATTCACCGCGGTGTCGTGGGTCCCGGCAGTTCGGTCGTTCGGTTGTGCCGTGAATCGCGAACGCCCGAACACCCGAACAGCCGAGCCATCGAACGCTTTTCGTAGGTGAGGGGGGCGATGGAAGAGTTCAAACGAATCAAGCGACTGCCGCCCTACGTCTTCGCCATCGTGAACGAGCTGAAGGTGAGGGCGCGGGCCCGGGGCGAGGACATCATTGACTTCGGCATGGGCAATCCCGACCTGCCCACGCCCGCGCACATCGTGGACAAGCTGTGCGAGGCAGCCCGCAACCCCCGCAACCACCGCTATTCCGCCTCGAAGGGGATCACCAAGCTCCGGCAGGCGATCTGCGACTGGTACCGGCGGCGTCACGGGGTAGAGCTGGACCCCGAGACCCAGGCCATCGCGACCATCGGGGCGAAGGAAGGGCTGTCCCACCTGGCCCTGGCCATCGTGGAGCCCGGGGACGTGGCCCTGGTGCCCAACCCGACGTACCCGATCCATGCCTACTCCGTCGTGATCGCCGGCGGGGACGTGCGCCACGTCCGGCTGGGCCCGGGGGAGGATTTCTTTGCGAACCTGCTGGCCGCCTTCCGGGAGTCGTGGCCCCAGCCGAAGCTCCTGATCCTGAGTTTTCCCCACAACCCCACCACCGCGGTGGCGGACCCGGAATTCTTCCCGAAGATCGTGGGCTTCGCCCAGGATCACGACCTGATCGTGATCCATGATTTCGCCTACGCCGACCTCACCTTCGACGGGTACCAGGCACCCAGCTTCCTCCAGGCGCCGGGGGCCAAGGACGTGGGGGTGGAGTTCTTCACGCTCTCCAAGAGTTACAACATGCCCGGCTGGCGGGTGGGCTTTGCCGTGGGCAATCCGCGCATCATCGCTGCCCTGACGCGCATCAAGAGCTACCTGGATTACGGGATGTTCCAGCCCATCCAGATTGCGTCCATCATCGCCCTGAACGGGCCGCAGGAGTGCGTGGGGGAGATCGTGCGGACCTATGCCTCGCGGCGGGACGTCCTGTGCGAGGGGTTGACGCGCGTCGGCTGGAAGATCGACAAGCCCCGGGGGACCATGTTCGTCTGGGCCCGGATCCCGGATCAGTTCCGGATGATGGGCTCCCTGGAGTTCAGCAAGTTCCTCCTGGAGAATGCCAAGGTGGCGGTGTCCCCGGGCATCGGTTTCGGGCAGTACGGGGACGAGTACGTGCGTTTCGCCCTGGTCGAGAACGAGCACCGGACGCGCCAGGCGATCCAGGGCATCAAGCGCGTCCTGTGACGCGCTTCAATGAAAAATTTGAAGCGGACAACTGACAACCGGGCCACGGACCACAGGACCACGGACTGCCGGTTCATCGTCAGTTGTCAGTGGTCCGTGGTCAGTGGGCGGTGAGAAGGCAGAGGGCCACCCGTGACATGAGGGGGGAGGCCGATGTTCGATAAGCTTCGGGAAGCTTGCGGCATCTTCGGGATCCTCGGCCGCCCCGAGGCGGCCAATCTGACCTATCTCGGGCTGTATGCCCTCCAGCACCGGGGACAGGAGAGCGCCGGCATCGTCGTGTCGGACGGTCATACGCTTCACCTGGAACGGGGTATGGGCCTGGTGGCCGATGTCTTCAGCGAGGCGCGCCTCCGGCGGCTGAAAGGCTCCGTGGCCATCGGGCACGTCCGGTACTCCACCACGGGCAGCTCCCAGCTCAAGAACGCCCAGCCGATCGTGGCCAGCTACCGGCACGGCGGGGTGGCCCTGGCCCACAACGGCAACCTGGTGAACGCCCACGTGCTGAAGGCCGAGCTGGAAGCGCGCGGGTCGATTTTCAGCTCGACCACCGACAGCGAGGTCATCGTCCACCTGATCGCCCGCTCCGGCAGTGACGACCTGGTGGAGGCCACGGCCGAGGCACTGAGCCGGGTCTCCGGCGCCTACTCGCTGGTGGTGATGAACGAGACCGAGCTGCTGGGGATCCGGGATCCCCACGGGTTCCGGCCCCTGTCCCTGGGCCGCCTGGGGCAGAGCTGGGTCCTGGCCTCGGAATCCTGCGCCTTCGATCTGATCGAGGCGACCTTCGTGCGGGATGTGGAGCCGGGCGAGTTCGTCCACATCACGGCGGACGGGGTGAAATCCTACCGCCCGCTCGCCGCCAGCCTCCCCGCCCAGTGCATCTTCGAGTACATTTACTTCTCCCGCCCCGACAGCCTGCTCTACGGGCAGAACGTGGCCGGGGTCCGCAAGGCCCTGGGCCGGCGGCTGGCGCGGGAGGCGCCGGCCGAGGCGGACCTGGTGATCCCGGTGCCGGACTCGGGCCTGCCCGCCGCCCTGGGATTTGCCCAGGAATCCGGGCTGCCCTTCGATCACGGCCTCATCCGCAACCACTATGTCGGCCGGACCTTCATCGAGCCCAAGCAGGCCATCCGCCACTTCGGCGTGAAGATCAAGCTGAACCCGGTGCGCGAGATCCTGGAGGGGAAACGGGTCGTGGTGGTGGACGACTCCATCGTGCGCGGGACCACCAGCCGGAAGATCGTGAGCATGCTCCGGTCGGCCGGCGCGCGCGAGGTCCACATGCGGATCAGCGCGCCCCCCACGGTTTCCCCGTGCTACTACGGCATTGATACCCCCACCCGGAAGGAACTCATCGCCTCCAGCCACTCGGTGGAGGAGATCCGGCGCTACCTCCGGGCCGACAGCCTGGGCTATCTCAGCATGCAGGGCCTGCTGGCGGCCGTGGGGAAGGACGCCGGGTTCTGCCACGCCTGCTTCAGCCTGCAGTACCCGGTGGCGTTTCCCATGGAGGACCTGGCCCAGCTCCGCCTGTTCGAACCGTAGACGGCGCCCGCCGGGAAGGCAGCCATGCCTGTAGATCGCAAGGACCCGCACGAGCGCGCCAGGCGCCTGGCCCGGTTGATCGTGGGCGACATCGTCCTGTACAACCAGGACAAGATCGCCGAGGGGATCAAGAACGACACCCTGTTCCAGGTGCTGGAGAAGGAGCTCGAGGTGGGGCGGAAGTACTACGAGAAGAACGTGGACCCCGCGGTAGCCGCGCAGGCGGATTACTTCAATCTGGCGCTGGTGGACATCCTGGTGAAGGATCGAGGGAACGTGGAGTCGAAGATCTGGTAGGGCGTCGATCGCGGCGGATGGCCGCTGTGATGGTCTGAAAACAGAAACGCGGCCTGGAAGATGCTTCCGGGCCGCGTTCTTCTTTTTGCCCTTCGGGGTCGAGGCCCCAACCCCCGCCCCCCGTCTTTGTCAATTTCGAATTTCGGATGACGAATATCGAAGCGTGAAGTTGCCCTGATCCCCGATCCCCGACCCCCAGCCCCCGGTATCAGTACACCGGCGTGCACCAGTGGCGGTACTTGGGGTGCTTGCCCTTGACGACCTCGAAGTACAGTTGCTGGATGCGGGCCGTGATGGGGCCCATCTTCCCACTGCCCACCGGGCGGCGATCCACCTGGATCACCGGGGCGACCTGAGCGCCGGTGCCGCAGAGGAATACCTCGTCCGCCACGTACAGCTCCGTGCGACCGACCTGCCGTTCGGTCACCGTCAGGCCCAGCTCTTCCCGGCACACGGTCAGCAGGGTGTCGCGGGTGATCCCCTCCAGGATGTCCTGGGAGCGGTCCGGGGTGACGAGCGTGCCGTTCCGAACCAGGAAGAGGTTCTCGGCCGAGCCCTCGGACGCGAAGCCGTCCTGGGTCAGGAAGAGCGCCTCGTCATAGCCCTGCTCCATCGCCTCGGTCCTGGCCAGGGCCGAGTTCACGTATCCCCCGGTCACCTTGCAACGGGCCGGAATGGTGTTGTCGCTGATCCGTCGCCAGGAGGAGAAGCCGACCTTGATCCCCACCGAGGTGTCAATGTAGTCCCCCAGCGGGATGGTGTAGATGGCGAACCCGGTCTCGTACCCGATCAGCTTGGGACCGAGACCCTCGGAGCTGATGTAGGCGATGGGCCGGATGTAGGTGTCCTCCCTCGGCTGGTTCCGGCGGAGGAGATCCACGGTGATGGCGCAGAGCTCTTTTGCGTCGTGGTCCAGCTTGAGCTTCAGGACCTTGCAGTTGCTGACCATCCGCTCGTAGTGCTCGGGGAGCCTGAAGACGAAGAGCTGCTGCTCGGTGGCATTCCAGTAGGCGCGAATCCCCTCGAACACCCCCGACCCGTAATGCAGGGCATTCGTCCGGATGCTCACCTTGGCCTCGGAAAGTGGGACGAATTGCTTGTTGAAATACACCGTCTGCATAAAGCCCCCCTTGATGGCGTTCCGAACTTCTGTTCGGCATCACCCTACCCAGGGCGCGGGAAAATGTCAACGGGAAACCCGGGGTTCGGCGAGGCGGGCGTGACGCGGCTGTCTCACCGGAAGGCCGGCATGACCTCCCGGGAGAATTTCAGCCTAGCCCTGATGGGTCCGGTCTCTGACGTCTCCCGGCCTCTCTACCGCTTGAGGTCCACCCGCCGACCCTCCTGGGCCGAAACGTAGGCGGCGTAGATCACCTCCACCGTCTCGTGGGCGAGCAGGGCGCCGGACAATGGCTCGCGCCCCTGGCGGACGGCGTCCACGAAATCCTCCATCTCCTGCGGGTAGCCGCGCATCCAGTCCTCGTCGGGGCTGGGAAACTGCCAGCCGCCCTTGGTCTCCACCTTCTCGGTGATGTACTCGTCGCCCCAGATCTTGCCGTCCGGAGCGTAGACCACCAGGCTGGTGTTGGGGTTGATGTTCACCTGGACCACGCTGTTGGAGAGGTAGGCGGTCACCAGGTTCTTCACACCCCCCAGGCTGACGTCGGTGGACAGGACCGTGGCCTTGGTCCCGTCCTCGAAGGTCAGGATGGCGGCCGACCAGTCCTCCACATCCTCCCAGTCGCTCACCAGCCATTTGCGGGGTTCCTTGCGGGAGGCTTCGATCTTGGTCAACTGGGCGACATCCCCCACCACCGACTTCACCCGGATTGGTTTGCCGTACTTCTGCTGGCCCTCGTAGTGCTTCAGGTGGATGACGGCGCCGACCGGGTGCGACCCCATGCGGAGCAGCGAGCCGCCCCCCGCCGTCGCCCAGCGCCGGGCGTAGGCGGCATGGGAGCCGGAGTGGCTCTCCTCGGCGCGCAGGTCGAGGAGAGTCCCGCCGCTCCTATCCATCAGCCGCCGGAGCTTGGCCACCGGGGGCGCATAGACGAAATTCTCCGCGTAGCCCATGATCACCCGGTTCCGCCGGCAGGCCTCGAGGACCGCATCGGCGTTCTTCATGGCCTCGTCGAACATGGCCTGCCGCGAGAGGGCAGCGGCCTCGGTGAAGCAGCCGGTCAGCGGCTTCTCGCAGATGAAATGCTTGATGAAATGCTTGCCGGCGTCGGCCGCGTCAATGGCCATGGTGTGATGCAGGTTCGTCGTCACCGGCAGGTCCACCAGGTGGATGTCCTTTCGCGCCAGAAGGGCGCGATGATCGGTGTAGACGTGGGGGATGTCGAACTTCCGGGCGAAGGCCTCCGCGCTCTCCCGGGTCCGGGCGCAGACCGCGACGATCTCGCACTTGCTGCCCCGGATCTTGCTCAGGGCGTGGGCGTGCAGGTCGGCGGCAAAGCGGGATCCGATCAATCCGATGCCGATCTTATCCATCGAAGGCGTCCCCCGTCGGCCGCCCAAACTGGATCATGGGTCAGCCCAAGATCTTCGGGCCGATCCGCTTCGGCAGCCGCTGTCCTTCTCCTGAACCATTCTGCCCCCGGCGACGAGGACTCGGTCCCCCGCCGGCTACCCCCCCTTGTGGAACCGCCGGGGCAAGCACGCATGCACCCCACGCTGCAGGGCGTGCCGCGCCGGTTCGATGCTGAGGAGAATCGAGGACATCGTGATCAGCCACAGGACCAGGCTGATCGGGCGGGTGAAGAAGGGAGTCAGGTCGCCATCGCTCAGGACCAGGCCCCGGCGGAGGTTCTTATCCAGGATGTCGCCCAGGATGATGCCCAGAACGAGGGGGGCCATCGGATACTTCATCTCGCGCAGCACGAAGCCGAAAATCCCGAAGCCGATCATCACCCAGATGTCGAAGGTCCGCTGGGTGATGGCGTACGAGCCGATGGCGCACAGCACGAACACCACGGGCATGAGCCTCGTCCGCGGCACCGCCAACACCCAGAGCAGGGGCTTGGTCAGCGTGAAGCCGAAGATCAGCATCCCCACGGTGGAAAAGAACACCATGGCGACTACCTGGTAGACGAACTCGGGGGATTCGATCATGATCATGGGCCCCGGCCGGACGCCGTGGATGAACATGGCTGCCAGCAGGACCGCCGCCGGGGCGGAACCGGGA
Source organism: Candidatus Methylomirabilota bacterium (assembly GCA_016208645.1). Lineage (GTDB taxonomy): Bacteria > Methylomirabilota > Methylomirabilia > Methylomirabilales > 2-02-FULL-66-22 > 2-02-FULL-66-22. The sequence goes on from JACQXP010000104.1 coordinate 14,980, forward strand.
ATGGCCAGGGTGAGCGCCGGGATGATCGCGCCCGGCACGCAGGCATTGTTGCCCGTCTCGGCCGCCATGAGCCCATCCACCGAGCCCTTGCCGAACTTCTCGCGCTCCTTGCTCTTGCGGCGGGCGGCGGCATAGGACACCCACGCCGCGATGTCCTCCCCCACGCCCGGGATGATGCCGATAATGGTGCCGATCAGGCCGCTCCGGATGATCGTTCGCCAGTAGCGGAACACCTCCCCCAGCCTGGGGATGATGCTGTCCCGGGCCTCCTGCACCACTTCGGCCGCAGGATTGCGCATGACGGTCAAGACCTCGGCGAACCCGAAGGCGCCGACCATGGCGGGGATGAGGGCGAAGCCGCCCAAAAGCTCCGTCTTCCCGTAGGCGAAGCGGTCGTAGGCGTGAATTCCCTCCTGGCCCACCATCGCCGTGAGCAGGCCCAGGAACCCGGCGATCCAGCCCTTCATGGGGTCCTCCAGCGCGGTGAGGTGCCCCGAGATCACGATGCCGAAGATGGCCAGCCAGAAGAACTCGAAGGACTGGAACTTCAGGGCGTAGTTCCCCAAGATCGGCGCCACGGTGGCCAGGAAGAACATCCCGATCAGGCTCCCCAGGACGGAGCCCGAGGTGGCGATGCCCATGGCCTTGCCCGCCAGGCCGGCCCGCGCCAGGGGGAAGCCGTCCAGCGTGGTGGCCGCATTGGCAGGCGTACCCGGGATGTTGAGCAGGATCGCGGAGCGGCTGCCGCCGTAGATGGCGCCGTTATAAACGCAAATGAGAATGAGGATGGCCAGATCCGGCGGCAGCTTGTAGGTAAGCGTCGTGACGAGGGCCACGCCCATGGTGGCCGTGAGGCCGGGCAGCGCGCCGATGATGATCCCGAGCAGGGTGGACCAGAATACATGGAACAGGGCCAACGGCGTGAGAAACCCGGCGATGGCGGTGAGGAATTGGTTGAGGTTCTGCAGGAGCGCGGCCATGGGATGCCCTCGTCCTCAGGGAAGGGTCACCAGGAACAGCGACTGGAAGGCCCACGTCACCAGGGCGGACGTCACCACCGCCAGGATTCCGGCCGCCAGGCCAAGCCGGACGTACTCCCGCCGTGTCACGCCGCGAGGCCACTCGAAGACCGCCACGAAGGCGAAAACGAACAGGCCGGTCGCCAGCCAGTAGGGGATCCTGCCCACGAGGAATCCGGCGTAGCCGATGCTGATGATCGCGGTGAGCAGGAGACGCTGGTTGCCCGGCCGGGAGAGGATGTGCCGGAGGCTTTCCCGGGACACGCCCACGTGATGTCCGCCCGTGCGGATGGAGCGCACCACGAGGATGACGGCGAAGATGAAGATGATGATCCCCAGGAAGGCGGGGACGATGCCCGGGACGCTGAGCGGATGCACCTTCAGGTGTTCGAATCGGGGCATCCGCCAGGACTCGAAGAGAATGAAGATGCTGAGAAGGACGAGCACGATCCCGGTCAGGAAATCGGCTTTGGCCATCGCCGGCACCGCGCTACAGCCGAAGGAATGGACAGGGGGCGGACTCGCTCCTGGAACCCGCCCCCTGCGAGGGTGCCGTCCTACTGCGGCCGCGGCATCCCGACCTTGTCGGGGCTTACCTTGGCCTTGCCGCTGTCAGACAGACCCCAGGCGGCATTGACGATCGTCGGCCACGATTTCTTGAAGGCGTCCTCGCCATAGTAGGGGGCGACGATCTGGCCGCGCTGCGCCGCGAAATCCTTCAGCGCCTTTGAGGTGGCGATCTTCTCCTTCCAAGCCTTGTTCATGGTCTCGACGACATCCTTTGGGACGCACTTGCGGGCCCAGATCCCGAAGTAGACCGGATCGGCCGCGACCTTCGGCAACCATTTTCGCGCGGTGGGCACGGTCCCGTGCCCTTCGATCTGGAGATCCTCGGGGGTCAGGGCCGCCAGCGGCCGCAGCTTCTTGGCCCGGATCATCTCGATCTGCTCGCTCAGGAGCTGCGGGGTGGCCAGGGTCTCGCCGCCCACGGTGGCGATCACCGCGGGATTCCCGCCGTCATAGCTCACCAGCTTGTAATCGCCTCCCCCGGCTGTCTTGATCGCCTCAATGGCCGAGTGGCCCGCCGAGGGGATGCCGGCAATCGCCACGGACAGCTTCTTGGGGTCCTTCTTCATCATCTGGAGAAATTCACCGAAGTCCTTGATGGGCGCGTTGGGATTCACGGACACCAGCGTCGCATTGCCACTGTTAAGGTAGAGGTGCCAGTCCTGCACCTTTGTATCCAGGGTGCCCGTGATGATGTACGTGCCCAGGTCCTTGACGGCGCCCGAGGCCCAGGTGTAGCCGTCGCAGGGCGCCTCCATCACGCCCTTGGTGCCGATGGCCCCACCACCGCCGGGCTGGTTCACCACGACGATGGGCTGACCGAGGGCAGCCTCCAGGTCGCCGGCAATGGACCGGATGGCTTGGTCCGTAGATCCGCCCGCCCCCCACGGCACGATGATCCGGATCGGCTTCGTCGGTTTCCAGTCAGCCGAGACGGCCGGAGCCACCGTCACCGCGATGGTGAGAATCAGGATTGCGAGCACACTCCAGGTTCGAATCTTCATGATCACCCTCCTGTGAGAGGTCGCCGAATGCCCTTGCACGAGTGTGAGGCTTCGACGCACGTATACCTCTGACCGCCGGCGCGGGTCAAGCAGGAACGATAGCCGGTACGGTCTTGTGCCCCAGGGCCCGCCGAGAAATGATCTCAGCCCTCCGCGTTGGTTGCATGCGGCACCCCTGGCGTGCTGCCAGTTCCGGCGCGGGGTTACGGGATTTCACGACCCCACCAGAGGGGGAAAGGGCTTGACATTCCCGGGGGCGGTGGGTATTGTGACGCCACCTCTGCAGGGAGGCGGCCCGACGGCAACGAAAGGGGGGTTGGTGGAGCGTCTCACGCCGGCGAAGCGACGGGTCGGCGCCCGAGCGGAGGGCCCTGCGGTCCGGGAAAAGTTCCTGCTGTTCCGCGTCGGCGACGAAATCTACGGCATGGGGCTCCGGGGGCTGCGAGAGGTCCTGCTGTCCGACGGGGTCACCTCTTTGCCCGCTCCCCCCTACCAGGTCTGTGTCGCCCTCGCCTATCGCGGCCGCACACTTCCCGTCATCCGCATGAGCGCGCTGTTCGAGGTCCCCCCGGGCGGAGCCTCCGGGACGGAACGCGTGCTGCTGACGCAGGCACGAGGGCGCCCACTGGGGTTGCTGGTGGACGAGGTCCTGGAGATGTCGGAGGTGGATCCCGCTCGCATCGCTCCGCTGCCGGCCCTGGCCAGCCTCCTGGACCCGGCCTGTTTCCGCGGCGTCTTCACCCGGCAGGATCGCGTCATCCTGCTGGTCAACGAGGATGGGCTGGGGGGATTCGACGAGGTGGTCCACTTCTATGCGGCCGGCGCCTAGGGTCGGCGTGAGCGTCCGGGACTCAAGCGATGGCGGTGCAGACGGAACCCACTCCTCCCGGTGTGGCAGCGGCCGAGGCAACGGTCCTCATGTTTCTCGTCGCGGGCAAGCAGTTCGCCGTGGACCTGGACCGGGTGCAACAGA
>JACQXP010000103.1 GCA_016208645.1 Candidatus Methylomirabilota bacterium
ACGATGGACTGCCCGAAGCCGAAGTTGACCGGCATGATGAATGTCAGAAAATGGGCGTACAGGCTTCCGGCGAGGCCCGCCCCCGCGCTCCCCAGGGTGCAGGCCAGGACCTTGAACCGCACGACGTCTATCCCCAGGGTTCCCGCGGCGGCCTCGTCCTCCCGGATGGCGGCCCAGGCGAGGCCGATCCACGACCGCGTCAGCCACCGGTCCACAGCGATGACAGCCGCGATCACTCCACTGACGAGAAGCAGAAAGCCCGGTTTGCTGATCTCCGACCCGAAGAGGCTTGGGGGATTGATCCCCCCGATCCCCATCCCGGCGCCGAAGAAGGGCACGTACAGGAACGTGGCCTCGACCACGAAGTTGATGCCCATGGTGGTGATGGCCAGGAAGTCCTCCCGGACGCGCAGGCACGGGATCGCCAGCACCGCCCCCACCGCGCCGGCTACGAGCCCGGCAACGAGGAAGGCGGGCCAGAAACTGAACCCCGCCCTGGTATAGAGCAGGGCCGAGGTGTACGCGCCGATTCCCATGAAGGCGGCGTGCCCCAAGGAGATCTGGCCCGCGTAGCCCGTGATCATGTTCAGGCTCAGGGCCAGGATCACGTAAATCCCGATGGTGATCAGGACGGTGACGAGATAGCCGCTGAACACCAGAAAGATACCTCGGAGTTAACCACAGATTACGCAGATTACGCAGATTTCACGGGGCAGAGTCCTTCCGGAAGAATCTGCGGAATCTGTGGATCTCCATTGGGGTTCCTACGCCTTTCCCAGCAGACCGTATGGACGGAACATCAGAACTAGGATCATGGCGAAGGATCATGGCGACGAAGGCCAGGGCGTCCCGGGGGAACGGGATGGCGACGATGCCGATCAGCAGGGTTTCGGCCAGCCCGATGAGAAACGAGGCCAGGACGCTGCCCGGGATATTGCCCAGCCCGCCCAGGACGACGATCGCCAGGCACTTGTAGGCGGGGACGCTCCCCATGGTCGGCCACACCTGGTTGTCGTACACGCCGATGAGGGCGCCCGCGGCTCCTGCCATGGCAGAGCCGATGAGGAAGTTCAACGCGATGATGGCGCGGGTGTTGACGCCGAAGCTGGAGGTGATCTCTGCGTCCATGGCGGTGGCCCGCATGGCCAGGCCGACCCTGGAACGGGAGAGCAGCAACCAGAGCAGTCCCAGCAGCACCAGGGTGACAGTGAGGATCAGGGTCTGCGGCCCGGTGAGGCGCAGGGGGCCCAGGGCCAGGCTTCCAAATCGAACCTCTGCGTCATACGCGAGGGCGTAGGGTCCCGCCACGATCCGGAACGCCTCCTCCATGGCGATGAAGAGGCCGATGCTTGCGATGAGCGGGATGATCCGGGGAAGGTGGAGCAGGGGCGCGTAGAGGAAGCGCTCGATGAGCACCCCAGCCAGGGCGCAGGCGGCCATGGCGACCACCAGGCCAATCCAGAAATTCCCGGTAAACCGGAAGGCCCAGAGGCCCACATAGGCCCCCAGGGCATACACACCGGCGTGCGCGACGTGCAGCACCCGCAGCACCCCGTAGACCATCGTGAGGCCGAGGGTCGTCAGCGCATACACGGCCCCGGTGGCGATGCCGTTCGCAATCTGCTGCCAGATCATTTCCGAGAGCCTAGAGCCCAGAGCCGAGAGTCCAGAGCCGAGAGTCCAGAGGGCCAGTTCGATGTTCGACGTTGAACCTTGCACATCGAACCTTGAACCACGAGGGGTGCGGACACGCAAAGGCGGGGGACCGAGCCGGTCAGCCCCCCGCCTCCCTGTCGCTGGCGCTGTCCCTGTCGGCTATTGTGTCGGCGGCGTGATGACCTCGGGGTTGTCCACCACGCCGTGGCGCCGGAACTTCCCGTCCTTGACGATCTGGAACTGCACCGGCTTGACCACCTCGCCCTTCACGAATCGGGTGAGTTTCCCCGTCAGGCCGTTGTAGTCCCGCGTTTCCATCAGGGCCTTGATGACGGCCTTCCGATCCGTTCCGGCCTTCTCGATGGCCGCGACCAGGATCTTGAAGGCGTCGTAGCTGCTGGCGCCCACCATGTCGGGGTCATAATTCCAGGCCTGCTTGTAGTTCTTCAGGAAATTCTGGACCACGGGCCGCGGATCATCGCGGTCCAGGTTCGTCGCGATGATGACCCCCTCGGCGTCCTTGCCGGCCAGCTCGATGAACTTCGGCGAATCGAATCCCTCCTCGCCCAGGATCTGGACGGTGATCCCCAATTCCTTGGCCTGGCGGACGATCAATGCCGCCTCGTTGTAGTACCCCGCGGCGAAGATCAGATCGGGCCTGGCCTCCTTGATCCTGGTGAGGAAGGGGCGGAAATCCTTCTCACCCGGGAACTTGTACACCTGCCTGGCCACGATGGCGGCACCGAGCTTCTGGGCCCGCTTGATGAACCCGGCCGAGATCTCCCGCCCGAAATCGTTGTCCATGTAGATGACGGCCGGGGTCTTGGATTTCAGGACCTTGACGGCGTATTCACCCGCTGCTCCTCCCTCGACCTCGCCGAGGAAGCCGTTGCGGAAATTCGACTCACCCGCCTTGGTGACGTCCGGATGAACGGCATAGCCCGCCACCATGGGGACCCCGGCCTTGGCGAAGATCGGCGCCGTCACGCGGGTCGGCCCGCTGTAGGAGCCGCTGACCACCCCGGCGACCTGGTCTTTTTCGATCAGCTTGTTGGCGATGGCCACCGCCTCCTGGGGGCTGAAGCGATCGTCGTAGACGATCAGCTCCACCCTCTTGCCCTTGATGCCGCCGGTCGCATTCACTTCCTTGACGCCCAGTTCGACCGCGTGCTGGGCGCTGGCCCCATCCGCCGCTGCGGGCCCGGTGATCGGCGCGAAAAACCCGATCTTGATCGTCTCCTGCGCCAGGGCGGGCGCCGTGACGAACGTCGCGATCGCGGCAAGAACGATCAGGATTCCCGTTCTGTTCACAATTTTCTGACCCATGGCTCTTTCCTCCTCTATTCCGCCTCTGAAGCTTCCGCCGTACAACCCTCCCGGAGGACTCTGCCTATCCGCAGATTTCGCAGATTACGCAGATTCGCGGGTGGGACCGTCAAAGACATCTGCGTTTATTTGCGTCCATCTGCGGTTCCGTGTTCCTTGACTTTAATTAGGCCACGAATCGTGCAGGTTCGTCAAGGACCGACCTGCGAATCGTCGCCCAAGTCAGGCAAGCGGGCCGGCGACGTCCTCCGCGGCAGCCAGCAGGCTCCCGTCCTCCAGGAGCGGCAGGATCCGATCGAGATCATGCCGAAGGACGCGGTCCTCTTCGAGGTGGGTCACATGGCGGCGGAGGAGTGCGTAGGCGGAGAGGACGCCCCGTCCTGGCTTCAACGGGCGGAGAAAGTCCAACCCCTGGGCGGCGCAGAGGAACTCCAGGGTCAGGATCACGGCGAGGCGATCCACGATCTGGGCCACCTTGAGGGCGGCCAGCCAGCCCATGCTGACGAAGTCCTCCTTGCTCCCGGAGGTTGGGATGGAATCCACGCTGGCCGGCGACGCCAAGAGCTTCGCCTCGGACACCAGGGATGCGGCCGAGATCTGGGCCACCATGAAGCCGGAATGCAGCCCGCCCTCCTTCACCAGGAACGGCGGCAGATCGCTGAGCTGGGGATTCACCAGGCGCTCGATGCGCCGCTCGGAAAAACCGCAGAGCCCCGCCAAGGCCATGGCCAGGGCATCCAGGGGCAGGGCGACGGGGTGGCCGTGAAAGTTGCCCCCCGAAAGAATGTCGCCTGACTCCGGGAAAATCAAGGGATTGTCCGTTGCGGCGTTCAATTCCCGCGTGACGATGGCCTGCGCAAAGGCCAGCACCTCGCGCACGGCCCCGTGGACCTGCGGGATGCAGCGGAGGGTGTAGCTATCCTGGATCTTGCCGCAGTCCTTGTGGGAGATCATCACCTCGGAGTCCCGGAGCAGGCTCCGCAGATTCCGCGCGGAGGTGGCCTGGCCGGGATGAGGACGCACCGCCTGGAGGCGTTCGTCGAACGGGACCTGCGAGCCGCGCAGCGCCTCCAGCGTCATGGCCCCTGCCACATCGGCCAGCCTAACCAGCCGCTCGGCCCGGTTCACGGCCAGGGCGCCCATCCCAGTCATGCCGCAGGTGCCGTTGATCAGGGCCAGGCCCTCCTTGGCTTTGAGGGTGATGGGTGCAAGTCCGGCCCGCCGGAGGGCTTCAGCTCCCGGGAGACGCTCGCCACGATACCGGGCCTCGCCCTCGCCGATCAGGACCAGGGCCAGGTGGGCGAGCGGGGCCAGGTCCCCGCTGGCCCCGACGGAGCCGCGCTCGGGGATGATGGGGTGCACTCGGCGATTCAGCAGCTCGCAGAGGAGATCAATAATCTCCGGCCGGACACCCGAGTACCCCTTGGCGAGGACGTTGGCCCGGAGAAGGATGGTGGCCCGAGTCTCGGCCTCTCCGATGGGATCGCCGATGCCGATGGCGTGGCTGCGGAGGAGGTTCCGTTGCAACGCCTCGCGGTCGGCCGCGCCCACGAAGACATCGCTCAGGGGGCCGAAGCCGGTGCTGACCCCGTAGATGGGGCGCTCCGCCGCCAGAGCCGCCTCGATCACGCGGCGCGCCGCCTCGACCTTGGGGCGCGCGGCCGGATCCAGGGCGACGGCCTCGCCCTGCCGGGCCACGCGTTCGACGTCGGCCAGGGTCAGGCGTTCACCATCCAGCAGGACTGCGGACATGAGCGATTCCTCCGAGGGCCCTGCGTGAAGAATAGTCTTCCGTGGAATCGGAGGTCAACGGAAAACGGGACTTTCTTCTGGACAGATCCCCGCGAATGGTGCACGACAAGAAAGTGATGTGAGGTCATCCCGCCGCACGGACCTGTGACCGGCGCTCCCAAAAGTCCTCGAAGCGGCCACTGAGCTTGGTGCAGCGCAACGCGATGATGGCGTTGGCGCCCTGGAGCGTCCAGTGCATGCCGGCGCGCTTGAGGCGGGTGCCGATGGCGACCTTACAGCCAGCCTCGACCACACCGGTGGAGGTGCAGAGGCCTTGCGCCTCGAACTCGGGGTAGCGCATGCGATGGCGATTCCGCTGGATGTACTCGCCGCACTTGCGCGCTTCGTCGTGGGCCGGCGCGTGGGTCTCGAGCGCCCGCACCACGGCGGCCAGATCGCCGGCGTCGAGTTCGACGTGGCGCTGGTGCGCCCACTGCCGCCCCAGCTCGCTGGGCACGCCATAGACGGCTTTGGCCACGGTGCTCAGGTGCTCCTTGGCATGGAAACCACGCGGCGCGGGGCCTGGGCAACGCCGCGGCGCGGGGCCTCCCGGACGACGCGGGCGGCGAAGGCCGAGGGGTGGTCGTCGGTGTCCCGGCTCGCGGCACTTTCGAGGGCCGCCGAGTAGCTCACCGAGCCGGGGTCGCGCACCGGCGTGCCGTCCGCGTCGCGCCCCTCCGCGCTCCAGACCGTGCAGAGCTTGACCTCGCGGGTCTGGGCCGCCCCGTCGGGCTGCTTGCCGACGCGCCCGGCGAGTTCCGCGGCCCGCATGGGGATGCCGGTCCCGTCCATCCCCAGGTAGAGGGTCGGGGCGACCGCGGCGGGCGGCACCGGCTCGACGACGCGGCGCTCGTCCCCGGCGATCTCGCGGCCGAGCGCCTCGGCGGCCCGCTCGACGTGCTTGGGCGTCACCTCGACCCCCGCGAGCTCCCGCAGCAGCTCGCTGCCCTCCTGGAAGCTGACCAGCGCCCCCACGCCGCCGACCAGGCGGGTGACGGCGGGCGACAACGAGGTGCCCTCCAGGCCCAGCGCCTGGTCGCGGGGACAGAAGTCCGCTGCGCAGGCCGCGCAGTGGTAGTAGGCGCGCTCCAGGGTCAGGGGGCCCAGCACCGTGGCAAAGGCCGTGGGCCGGCGGCCGGC
>JACQXP010000105.1 GCA_016208645.1 Candidatus Methylomirabilota bacterium
TCCTCGGGGATGACGGCCAGGGACCTCCGGGCCCAAGCCAGGGTCGGCCACCCCGGTGGAGCCCCGATGGATCTCGCATCGTCAGTCTGATCTTCAATCGCGCGACGAAGACAGCGCACAATCTGGTCGTCGACATCGAACGCGGTGAGGCGCTGCTTCTCCCGCGGCGCCACGAGACGGCCCTGCTCGCGCCCTGAGCCCGGCGCTAGCGCAGCTTTTCATCCGGGCTATCCTCTCAACAGCGCGCGAGGTAGGTCTCGAGATTCGATGACCAGCGCCTCCGGGAGAAGGCGGGACGAGAGGTCCGCGAGATCAGGGTCATCCGGTCGGCGCCGAGGAGATCTGCGACGCCAGTCACTCGGGCGAGATCGCCCTCCGTGGGAACGCTCGTCATCTTGATCTCCACGACCTCCAGGGACTTGCCGGACGCGAGCACGAGGTCGGCCTCGTGGCCGTCGTGGGTCCGGAAGAAGAACGCGTCGAGATCGTCGCCGCGTCCACGCCGATAGGCCAAGATCTGCTCGATCACGAAGCCCTCCCAGCTCGCACCTGCCCAGGGCCGATCCAGCAGGTCCTCGCGCGGTGCGAGCCCGAGCAGGGCGTGCAGGAGCCCCGTGTCGCGAATGTAGATTCGTGGGCTCTTGACCAGTCTCTTGCGCAGGTTGGCCTCGAACGGGGGCAGACGACGCACCAGAAAGGCGCCCTCCAGGTAGTCCAGGTACGACTGGACCGTGTGGTACGACACACCGAGGCTCTGGCCGAGGTTGGTGGCGTTGAGGACGGCGCCGTGCGAAGCGGCGATCATGCGGAGCAAGCGCTCGGTCGTCGCAGGCCGGGCGGGCAGGCCCCAGGCCGGCAGATCCCGCTGCGTCATGAGCGCGACGTAGCTCGCCTGCCAGCTCGGGTAGTCTCGGGGACGAAGGACGCCACCGTCGGGGAAGCCACCGAAGCGGTGGAGCCGTCCGGAGCGGCGGCTGCCGACCTCGGGAAGGCACAGCGGCGTCAGCTCGACGACCGCGAGCCGACCGGCGAGCGACTCCGACACCTCCCGCATCAGGGCCGGCGTGATGGAGCCCAGGATCAAGAAGCGACCGTTCCGGCGCCGGTCCGCGTCGATCGCCCCCCGCAGGCGGGGAAACACGGCCGGGTACGCCTGGGCCTCGTCCAGGGCGACGAGCCGCCGACCCCGCACGAGGTCCTCCCACTCGACGTCGAGGCGCAGGCGGTCGCTCTCCTGCTCGAGGTCGAAGTAGGCGCCGCCGAAGCTCCTCGCCAGGGTCGTCTTCCCGCACTGCCGGGGCCCGACCAGCACGGCCGCCGGGAACCGACCGAGTCGCGCGCGGAGCAAGGGCGACACGTGGCGGCGAATCATGTCTTGAAAA
>JACQXP010000106.1:0-43879 GCA_016208645.1 Candidatus Methylomirabilota bacterium
CGGGCAGAGGCCCAGCCGTGGGGTGGGACGGGGTGGTCCGCCACCAGTCTTGGGGCCCGCAGTTGTCAGACCCAACGCGAACTTCGGAACCCTTCGATAATCCTGAATAAATTCTCTTGACACGGCGTTTTGGCCATGTATATTGTCGCCGCTAAGTGGGATGAAGTGGGAGAAAATGGTTTAACATCCCATCTCAGTCCCATCCAGTGGGGTTTGTGAGACGCGCCATGTTCCGAGGCCAATTCGAACACGCCATAGACGACAAGGGGCGCCTCAGCATCCCGGCGAAGCTCCGCGAGGCGCTCAGGAAAGAGAAGACGCTGGTGCTGACCAGCTTCGACGCGTACATCACCGCATTTCCGATGAAGGCGTGGCGGGTCATCGAGGACCGCATCCGTTCCAATCCGACGTTCAAGCGGGACATGCGCGACTTCCTTCGGGTGGTCTACTCGTCGGCGGAGGATGTGGAGATTGATCCCCAGGGGCGGATCCTGATCTCGCAGGCCCTGCGCCAGCGCGCCGGGATCACGCGGGACGTGGTGATCCTGGGCGTCATGGACCAGATCGAGATCTGGGACAAGGCCCGCTGGACGGAGAAGGCGGGGGCGGCCCCCTCGCCCGAGGAACTCTCGGCCAAGCTGGGCGAGCTGGGCGTCTAGAGAACGACATGCCGACCCAATGCAACCGCAAATGAACGTCCGCCCGTGGCGGATCTTGCCAGGCCGTAACCTTTGCGAACCGGGCGGATCCGCCAATGGCGCGACAGATGAACGCAGATGGGCATGTCAATAACGAAAAGCAATACCGGCGACGCTCGAGTGAGACCCGAGCGATTGCCGGGTGTGCGCTGTCCGTTCTCCCAGGCGCCGATGCCCGGTGAGGACGGGCGGTGGTAAAGGGAGGACACATGGCACAGCCACGGCAGGGGCAACCGGCGCGCAAACGTCGCCGGACCGCACGACGGTGGACCCTGGGGGCCACGGCACCCGGCTGGCTCCGCCGGGTCTGGGAGGACCGCCTCCGGGAGGTTCCAAAGCCGGACGATCTCGGTGCCAGGCGAAAGAAGGTCTCGGATCTGGACCCGGCTCACATCCGACGCATCGCCTATCTCTAGGAGGAGACCCATGCTGGTTCGCTGGTCGGAACCCCACAAGGTAGCCGTCATCGATCCGCAGGGCGACCTGGGCATCCGCACCATGGTGGAGATCAAGAATACCGTCGGCGCCCTGCTGCGCGACGGCTGCCGAACGCTGATCGTGGATTGCCGCGGGGTCCAGCGCGTGGAGGCGATGGGCCTGGGCGTCCTGGTGGAGCGCCTGTGCCGCGCCCGCGACCTGGGCGGCACGCTGGCGCTGGCCGGCGTGGGCCCGGAACTGGCGGGACGGATGCAGGAGCTGCGCGTGGATTCCCTGTTCCAGGCATTCGAGTCGGTCCAGGCTGCCCTGAATATCCTGGTCGGGATCCAACCCGAGGCGGTGGCAGCCCTGGCCGCCTAGTGATCGGACACGCCCCGGTCCTGCGAGCGGAGGTCCAGGCGCTCCTCCAGCCCAGGCCGGGGGGTCGGTATCTGGACGCCACGGTCGGCCTGGGCGGGCATGCGGAGGCCATCCTCCGGGCCAGCGAACCGACCGGGACGCTCCTCGGGATCGATCGGGATGGCGAGGCCCTGGGCCTGGCGAGCCAACGACTGGCGCCGTACGGGCCGCGCGTGAGGCTGCTCCAGGGACGCTACGAGGCGCTGGCGGACCTGGTGGCCGCCGAAGGAGGATTCGACGGCATCCTGTTCGACCTGGGGGCCTCATCGCTGCAACTGGATTCGGCGGCCCGCGGCTTCTCCTTCGGGCGCGAGGGGCCCCTGGACATGCGGATGGACCAGAGCGGCGGGGAGACGGCGGCGGACCTGGTGAACCGTCTCCCGGAGCGGGACCTGGCGGACCTGATCTTCCGCTGGGGCGAAGAGCGATGGTCCCGGAAGATCGCGCGCGCCATCGCGGAGGCGCGCCGGCGCGAAGCGATCCGGACGACCACCGCCCTGGCAGACATCGTGGCCCGCGCCATTCCCAGGGGGGCCTGGCCGCGACACATCCATCCCGCGACCCGCACGTTCCAGGCGCTGCGCATCGCCGTGAACGAGGAGCTGACGGGGCTCGGCCCCGCCCTGGAGGGGGCCGCGGATCTCCTCCGGCCCGGCGGGCGCATGGCGGTCATCAGCTTCCACTCGCTGGAGGATCGCATCGTGAAACAGACCTGGCGGCGGCTGGAGGCGTTGGAGCGGGGCCGCATCCTGACGAAGCGGCCCGTCACGCCCGGCGAGGCCGAGATCGCCGCCAACCCGCGGGCGCGCAGCGCGAAGCTGCGGGTCATGGAACGGGCACCCGGGGCCCGGGCCCGGGGGATTCCGGACTCCTTCGGAGAGGCGGCCTGACGTGTCGCAGGCGATCGGCAGCACCAGCCCCGGCGTCCGGGTCGCCCAGCGGCCCGTGGCGCGGCCCCCCGCGGCCCGGTGGGAATGGCTGGCGGTCCTCTCGCCCGCGGTCCTGGGCCTCCTGATCCTGGCGGCGGCCCTGCTCTACGTGTGGCAGCACACCAGCGTGGTCCGGCTGGGCTACGAGATCGAGCGGCTGCGGGAGCGCCAGGCGGCCCTGGTCCAGGAGAACAAGGGCCTGCGGCTCGAGCTGGGGCAGCTCCGCTCCCTCCGGCGCGTGGAGGACATCGCGCGCAGGCGTCTGGGGATGGTGGCACCCAAGCCGGGACAGGTCGTGGTGATCCCGGAGCCGGTGGTCCAATAGGCCCATGTACACCCCGCAATGATCGGCCGGCACGGCAGGGAGGAAGCCTGACAGACATGCGGCGTCGCATCCTCGGCATCTTCCTCCTGCTCTTCCTGAGCCTCGGCGGCGTTGCGGCGAAGCTCTTCTTCCTCCAGATCCAGCAGGGCGACCGCCTGGCGGAGGGCGCCACCAAGCAGTACCAGCGGCGCCTGCCGGTCCTCTCTCGCCGGGGCACGATCTCCGATCGGACCGGCCGCGAGCTGGCCGTGAGCCTGAAGGTCACCTCGGTCTTCGCCCAGCCGGCCGCCATCGAGGATGCGGCCGGGACGGCCAAGACGCTGGCCCCCATCCTGGGCCAACCCGCCAAGGACGTCCTGGCCCGGCTCACCACCGACAAGCCCTTCGTGTGGCTGGAGCGCCAACTGGACCCGCCCAAGGCGGCGGCCATCACCGACCTGAATCTCCGGGGCATCGGTCTGTTCCCGGAGAGCCGCCGGTACTATCCCCGGCAGGAGCTGGCGGCCCACGTCCTGGGCCTGGTAGGCCTGGACGACCGCGGCCTCGAGGGGCTGGAGCACCAGTACGACGGCCTTTTGGGGGGCCAGCCGCAGTTCGTGGTGGCCCAACAGGACGCCCTGGGACGGATCATCTTCCGCCAGGAAGAGTCGAGACCGCAGGCCCCAATCTTTGACCTCACCCTGACCATTGACGAGGTGATCCAGTACATCGCCGAGCGGGAACTGGCCCGCGCGGTGGAGCGCTCCCGGGCCAAGGCCGGAACCGCGATCGTGATGGATCCCTCGACCGGCGACATCCTGGCCCTGGCGAACCAGCCGACCTATGATCCCAACACCTATCGCAAGACCACCAGCGCCGCCCGCCGCAACCGGGCCGTCACCGATGCCTTCGAGCCCGGCTCGGTCTTCAAGGTGATCCTCCTGGCCGGCGCCCTGGAGGAAGGGGTGGTCCGCCCGGGCGACCGGTTCCACGGGGAGAACGGGGCCATCGAGGTGAGCGGCGTCACCATCCGGGATCACGAGAAGTACGGGTGGCTGACGGTCCAACAGATCCTGGCCCAGTCCAGCAACGTGGGCGCCATCAAGATCGGGCAGAAGCTGGGCAAGAGCCTCTACTACCACTACATCAGCGGCTTCGGCTTCGGCAGCCCGACGGGGCTGGACCTGCCCGGGGAGACGCCGGGCCTCATGCGGCGCCCCCGGGGCTGGTCGGCCCTGTCCCTGTCGGTCCTGTCCCTGGGGCAGGAGATCTCGGTGACACCCGTGCAGATCGCCGCGGCCTTCTCGGCCGTGGCCAACGGCGGGAACCTGGTCCGTCCCCACGTCGTGCGCGGCCTGCGGTCGGTGGACGGCTCGCTCTCCCGCCAGGTGGAGCCGGTGGTGATCCGCCGCGTCATCTCCCCGGAGACGGCGCGGATGCTCCTGGACATGCTGCGGGGCGTGGTGGAGGAGGGCACGGGCAAGGAAGCGGCCCTGGAGGAGTATAGCGTGGCGGGCAAGACCGGTACGGCACAGAAGCTGGATCCCGCCACCGGCCGCTATTCCCACCAGAAGGTCGTGGCCTCTTTCGTCGGCGCGGTTCCGGCCGAGGCCCCCCGGCTGGTGATCCTGGTACTGATTGACGAGCCCGAGACGCTCCGCTGGGGCGGCTCCGTCGCCGCGCCCACGTTCCGGGAGATCGCCCGGGACGCCCTGAAGTATCTTCAAGTGCCGCCCTCGCCGGCGCGCGACGTGCGGCTGGTCCGCGCGAGCTAGCCATGCGCCTGGACCAGCTCCTCTCGGGCTGGGCCGGGGCAGAGGTGACCGGTCCCACCGCCGTCGAGATCACCGGCGTAGGCCACGATTCGCGGACGGTCGGCCCGGGGTCCCTGTTCGTGTGCATCCGGGGATTCCGGCAGGACGGTCACGCCTACATCGCGGACGCCCGGGCCCGGGGCGCCGCGGCCGTCATGGTCGAGCAGGACCCCGCGGCGCTCCGCATCCCGGCGGGGATGACGGTGATCCGGGTGGGGAACACCCGCCTGGGCCTGGCCGCCGCGGCCGGCAAGTTCTTTGAGAACCCCAGTGCCTCCCTCCGCCTGATCGGCGTCACCGGGACCAACGGAAAGACCACGACCGCCTATCTCGTGGAGGCGATCCTGGCGGCCGCGGGGCACACCGCCGGACTGCTCGGCACCATCGAGTACCGGTGCGGGGCGGTGACCTTCCCCGGAGAGCGGACCACGCCGGAATCGAGCGACCTGCAATCGCTGCTGGCCCGGATGCGCGATCTGCATGCCTGGGGGGCCGTCATGGAGGTCTCGTCCCACTCGCTGGCGCTCTCCCGGGTGGACGGGTGCGAGTTCGACGTGGGGATCTTCACCAATCTGACCCAGGACCACCTGGACTTCCACGGGACCATGGAGGCGTATGCCGAGGCCAAGGCCCGGCTGTTCCGGATGCTGGGGACGGACCGGCGGAAGCCGGGCGAGGCCGCGGCCGTGCTGAACGCCGACGATCCCCGGACGCCGCTCATGGCCCAGGCCACCCGGGCCCGCGTGATCCGCTATGGGATCGCGGCCGAGGCGGACCTCCGCGCGCGGGAGATGTCGCTGAGCCTGGCCGGGATCCGGGCGACTGTCACGTCGCCCTGGGGGGCCATGGAGATGGCCTCTCCCCTCGTCGGGCAGTACAACGTCGCCAACTGCCTGGGGGCCGCGGCCGCGGCCCTCCACCTTGGCGTGGCCCCTGACCAGGTGATAACGGGGATCGCCAACCTTCGCGCCGTGCCGGGCCGCTTCGAGAAGGTGGAGGCGGGGCAGCCCTTCGGGGTCGTCGTGGACTATGCCCACACGCCGGATGCGCTGGAGCGGGTCCTCCAGACCGCCCGGGAGTTTGCGCGGGGCCGGGTCATCGCGGTCTTCGGCTGCGGCGGGGACCGGGACCGGGGCAAGCGCCCCCTGATGGGCGAGGCGGCGGCCCGCCTGGCGGACTTCGTGGTGGCGACCTCGGACAATCCGCGGAGCGAGGACCCGCTGGCCATCCTGGCGGAGATCGAGGCCGGAATCAAAAAGGCGTACGGCGGCTCCGACCGGCATGTTACAATTCCTGATCGCCGCGAGGCCCTGGGGGCCGCCCTGGCCCGGGCGCGGGCGGGCGATCTCGTGGTGATTGCGGGCAAGGGGCACGAGACCTACCAGGTTCTCCGAGACCGCACGATCCCCTTCGACGATCGGGTGGTGGCGAAAGAGGCGTTGGCGACCCTGGGGTACGCCGGGCAGGGGCCCGGGGTGGTTTCCGGGGGCCGCTGATGGAGTCTCTCCGTGTTGGCACGAATCAACGGGCTGGACACCTACTTCAGCGTGGAGGGCCGGGGCGAACCCGTGGTCCTGCTCCACGGGTGGGGGGCCTCCAGCCAGAGCTTTGGCGGCCTCACGGCGGCCCTGGCGGAGGCCTTCCGCGTCCTGGCCGTGGACCTTCCCGGCTTCGGGTGGAGCCAGGCCCCGCCGGTCGCCTGGGGAATCGCGGACTATGCGGGGCACGTCCTGCGGCTGCTCCAGGAGGCCGGGGTCGGCCGGGCGGCCCTCCTCGGCCACTCCTTCGGGGGACGGATCGCCATCGCGCTGGCGGCCAGGCAGCCGGCGCGGGTCTCCCGGCTGGTCCTGGTGGCCAGCGCCGGGATCCGGCCGCGGCGGCGCGCCGGCTACTATGCCCGCGTGGCCGCGGCCAAGCTGGCGAGGAGGTTTTTCTCCCTGCCCGGCTGGGGGGCCACCGGCGAGCGGATCATCGCGAGGGTGTCCGGGCGGCTCGGCTCCCGGGATTACCGCAGGGCGGGGCCGATGCGGCCCACCCTGGTGAAGGTGGGGAACGAGGATCTCACGCCCCTCTTGCCGGCGATCCAGGCGCCCACGCTGATCCTGTGGGGGGACCAGGACCAGGAGGTGCCGAGGAGCGCGATGGAGACCGTGGCCGCCGGGATCCCGCGATCGCGCCTGGTGGTGTTCGGCGGGGCCGGTCATTTTCCCTTCCTGGACGTGCCGGAGAAGTTCTGCGGGATGGTGAAAGACTTCTTGCAGGTGGGAGGAATGGCGTGACCGCCTCGCCGATGCGCTGGGCGAGGGACGCCGTCGGCTGGGCGGCCCGGCTCCTGCTGCCGTACGCGGTGGTCGTCGCGGCGCGCCACCTGGATTGCGTCTATATCCTGCAACTGGAGCGGTACAAGCCCGACCGGTACGCCCGCTGGCTGGGGCTGCACCGGCGGGCGGCCCTGCCGGGCCTGGAGATCGGCCTGCAGATCCTGACGGTGGCTCTGGCACTCGTCCTGGGCCAGGTCGGGATCCACTGGCTGGCCGCCTACGGCGTGTGGCTCGCCACCGGGCACGTCATCCTGGCGCGCCGCCGGTCGCTCCAGGTGAGCCAGCGCCTCCAGTACACGCCGAGGGCGATCCGCGTCCTGCTGGCGGCCTTCGGTATCGGCGCGCTGCTGGTGGGCGGCCTCCTTGCGCTCGTCGGGCACCTCCCGGCGCCGGGTGGCCTGCTTCCCCGCTGGATCCTGGGGGGCATCGGTGGCCTGGCCCTGGCGGGGATCCTGGCGCCCCTCGCCGTCTGGGCCGCGGCGGCCGCGCTGAGCCCGGTGGAGCGCGGGATCGCACGAACGTTCCTGGTCGAAGCGGAGCGCCGGATGCGCGCCTACCCGGGCCGGGTCATCGGCATCACCGGCAGCTACGGGAAGACCACGACCAAGTTCATCGCGGCCGATCTTCTGGCCTCGCGCTACCGGGTCCTCAAGACGCCCGATGGCGTGAACACCACCATGGGGATCACGCGGGTGATCCGGGAGGACCTCCGCGACGAGCACGAGCTGTTCGTGGTGGAGGTGGCCGCCTACGGGCCCGGGGAGATCCGCGAGGTCTGCGACATCCTGCGGCCCCGGCTGGGGATTCTCACAGCCGTGGGGGTGCAGCACCTGGAGCGGTTCGGGACCGAGGCGGCCATCGCCGAGGCGAAGTACGAGCTGCTGGCGGCGCTGCCGGCGGACGGCACGGCCGTGGTGAACGCCGACGATCCGGTGTGCCTGGCGCTGGCGGCGCGGGCCCGGTCGGACGGCAAGCGGGTGCTGCTGTACGGGATGGGGGAGGCGCCGCGGGACCTGGCGGTGCGGGCCACCGAGGTGCACAGCAGCGCCCGGGGCACCAGTTTTCGCGTCGTGACGGGCGACGGCGAGGCGGTTCCTTTCCAGACCCGGCTGCTGGGACGCTGGAACCTCTCCAACATCCTGGCCGCCATCGCGGGGGCGCGGGAACTCGGCGTGCCGTTCCCGGCGCTGCGCGAGGCCGTGGCAGGGCTCGCCCCCCCGCCCAAGCGGCTGGAGGTCCGGGAGGAGGGCGGCATCGTCAAGATCCTGGACGTGGCCAACGCCAACCCCCGGGGGGCGCAGATGGCCCTGGAGGTGCTCGCCCAGTTTCCGGGCGGAGCGCGGATCCTCATCACGCCGGGCATGGTCGAGCTGGGCCCCATCGAGGCGGAGGAGAATCGCCGCTTCGGCCAGGCGGCCGCGGCGGTGTGCGATCACGTGGTCCTGGTCGGGCCGGAGCAGACGCGCCCCATCCGGGACGGCCTCCTCCAGCAGGGCTTCCCCGCGGATCGGATCCTGACCGCCCGGAACGCCGACGAGGTGGCGGAACGCCTGGCCGCGATCGTGCGACCGGGAGACATCCTGCTGTACGAGAACCGCTTGCCCGACACCTACCTGGAGGTCGGGACGTGAGACTGCCATGAAGCGCGTCGGCCTCATCTTCGGCAGCCGAACAGTGGAGCACGAGATCTCCGTGACCACCGCCAGCAAGGTGTACGAGGTCCTGCGCCAGGTGCAGGCCGACTACGAGCCGGTGCTGCTCTACATCAACAAGAGCGGGGCGTGGCTCTGCGGGAAGGCCGTCTCGCGCCTGCTCACGGTCGAGGCCGAGGGCCGGACCTGCGAGGATCTGCCGCGCCGGAAGAGCTTGCAGCAGTCCTTCAAGCAGGAGCTGGAGCGCCTGGAACGCGGGACGGGATCGGGGGAGGTGGAGCAGCTCTTCCTGCCCCCGGATCCCTCCCTCGGCGGCCTCTGCGGCAATCCCGCCCGGGCAGGATGGTTCCGCCGGCAGCTCCAGGCGCGCCTGGATATCGCCTTCCCCGTGGTCCACGGCACCCACGGCGAGGACGGGACGCTCCAGGGGCTCTTCGAGCTGGCCGACCTGCCCTATGTGGGCCCGGGCGTGGCGGCATCGGCCGCGGGCATGGACAAGATCCTGTCCAAGCTGCTCTTCCGCGGGGCCGGGCTGCCGACGGTGGAGGCGACGTGGTTCACGCGGCGGCAATGGCTCACGGACGAGGCGGCCGTCTGCGCGAGGGTGGAGTCCGCCCTCGCCTACCCGGTGGTGGTCAAGCCGGCCGTGGCGGGCAGCAGCGTGGGCATCGGGAGGGCGACCAGCCGACCGGAGCTCTCGCAGGTCGTGCGCCAGGCCATGCAGTTCAGCGCGCGGCTCCTGGTGGAGCGGGCGGTGGAGGACCGGCTGGAGGTCCAGTGTGCCGTCCTGGGGAATCACGACCTCACGGTCTCCGAGTGCGAGGAGCTCTTGGGGACGGGCAGGATCGTCAGCTTCGAGGACAAGTATCTCCGGCGGGCGGAGCGGCCGGAGGAGGCGGACCTGGCCCCGAGCCATATCCCCGCCCGCATCCCGGAGGATCTGGCGCGGCAGGTGAAGGAGTTGGCGGCCGGCGCCTTCCGGACACTGGATGCCCGGGGGATCTCGCGGGTGGATTTCCTGGTGGATCGGCCCACCCTGCGGCCGTACGTCAATGAGGTCAACACGCTGCCCGGATCCCTCTGCCTGCGCCTGTGGGAGCGGAGCGTCGTCACGCCGGTCGAGCTCATCCGCCGGCTGCTCGCGCTGGCGGTGGAGGCCCACGCGGAGAAGGCCGCCACGCGCTTCGAGTCGGAAGAGGGCCGGGCCGTGGTGGACAAGAAGCACCTGATGAGTCCCAGGAAATAGTTCGACGTTCAATGTGCAATGTTCAACGTTGAACCTCGAACCTCGAACCTGGAACCTTGAACGTCGAACCTCGAACGTTGAGCGGCCTCGCCGAGGCCTGAGAGGATTCGAAAGAACGAACCATGCTGTATCACCTGCTGGTCCCGCTGGCCAAGACGTTCGGGCCGTTCAACGTCTTCCGGTATGTCACGTTCCGGACGGCCGGGGCCTTCCTCACGGCCCTGGTCGTGGCCATGATCCTGGGGCGGCCGATCATCCAGAAGCTCTCGACCATGCGCGCCCGGCAGGTGATCCGGGACGATGGGCCCCAGACCCACCTGAAGAAGGCCGGCACGCCCACCATGGGCGGCGTCCTGATCCTGCTGGCGGTGGCCTCGGCCACGCTGCTCTGGGCGCAGCTCACCAACCGGTTCATCTGGCTGGCCCTGCTCAGCATGCTGGCCATGGGGGCGGTGGGTTTCGTGGACGACTACCTGAAGCTCAAGCGGGCCACCAGCACGGGCCTCCGCCCGCGGCAGAAGTTCTTCTGGCAGGTCCTGATCGGCCTTCTGGTGGGGGGCTACCTGTACTTGTTTCCCACCGACCAGTTCACGACCAAGCTGGCGATTCCGTTCCTGAAGCGCTGGCTGCCGGAGCTGGGCCTCTGGTACATCCCCTTCGCCATGGTGGTCCTGGTGGGCTGTTCGAATGCAGTCAACCTGACGGATGGCCTGGACGGCCTGGCCATCGTCCCCACGCTGATGGCGGCGGCGACTTTCACCCTGTTCGCCTACGTGGCGGGCCACGCCACCATCGCCCGCTACCTCCAGGTGATCTTCGTGAAGGGGTCGAGTGAGCTGCCCATCTTCGCCGCCGCGCTGGTGGGGGCCAGCCTGGGCTTCCTCTGGTTCAACGCGCACCCGGCCCAGGTGTTCATGGGGGACACGGGATCTTTGGCGCTGGGCGGGGCGCTGGCCACCGTCGCCCTGGTGACCAAGAACGAGCTGATCCTGGTGGTGGCCGGGGGCTGCTTCGTGGTGGAGGCCCTGTCGGTGATCGTCCAGGTGTTCTGGTTCCGGCGGACCGGCCGGCGGATCTTCCGCATGGCGCCCATCCACCATCATTACGAGCTGAACGGTCTTCCGGAACCCAAGATCATCGTCCGGTTCTGGATCGTGTCCTTCGTGTTGCAGGTCATCGCGCTGACGACGCTCAAACTGAGGTGAGAGCGGAGAGCCGCGAGCCGAGAGGGGAGAAGGCAGAAAGCAGAAGGCAGAAGGCAGACGGAGCGGCTTTGCCGCCTGCAAGGTCCTGGCGGAGCGCGGGGCCGCGGTCCTGGCCACCGATCGGAACCCGGCCGAGCAGCTCCGCGTGGACCTGGCGGAACTCGCGCGGCGCGGCGTCCGCCTGGAGACCGGCGGGCACAGGTCGGAGAGCTTCCTGGAGACGGATCTCCTGGTCATCAGCCCGAGCGTGGACCTCCGGTTTCCCCTCCTGGAGCAGGCCGTCTCCCGGGGGATCCCGGTGTGGAGCGAGGTGGAGCTGGCCTATCGCCTCACGTCGGCCCGCTTCCTGGCGGTCACGGGGACGAACGGGAAAAGCACGACGACGAGCCTCCTGGGCGCCATGGTCGAGGGCGCGGGGTTTCCCTCTGTGGTGGCGGGCAACATCGGCACGGCGCTGTGCGAGGTGGTGCCGGGTCTCACCCCCGCCCACTGGGTGGTGGCCGAGCTGTCCAGCTTTCAGCTCGAGACGATCGTCACGTTCCGCCCCCACGTGGCCGTGCTGCTGAACCTGGCGCCGGACCACCTGGACCGCTATGCCGCCGCGGCGGACTACTACGCGGCCAAGGCCCGGATCTTCACCCACCAGGCATCCGAGGATGTTGCCGTCCTGAATGCGGATGATCCCCTGGTCCTGGAATACGCGCAGGGGATCCGATCCCGGGTGCTGATGTTCAGCCGGTCCCGGACGATGGGGGACGGGGCCTTCCTGCGGGGGGACCGCCTGGCCGTGCGCCGGCAGGGACGGACCGAACCGGTCTGCGCGACGTCCGCGATCCGGATCCAGGGCGTCCACAACCTCGAGAACGCGCTGGCGGCCGCGGCCGCGGCCGCCGCCATCGGGGTCCCGGCCGGGGCCATGGCGGCCGCCCTGGCGAGCTTCCCGGGCCTGCCGCACCGGCTGGAGCTGGTGGCGGAGGTGGACGGGGTCCGGTACGTCAACGACTCCAAGGGGACCAACGTGGGGGCGGTCCTCAAGTCCCTGGAGGGATACGCGGGCGGGGTGATCCTCATCGCCGGCGGCAAGGACAAGGGCGGGGACTTCGCGCCGCTCAGGCCGCTGGTGGAGACCCGGGTGAAGACGCTGATCCTGATCGGCCAGGCCCGGGGGAAGATCCGCGCGCAGCTCCACGGCGCCTGTCCCATGGAGGAGGCGCCGTCGCTCGAGGCGGCGGTCGCGCACGCCACGGGCCTCGCAGCACCGGGGGACACGGTGCTCCTCTCCCCGGCCTGCGCCAGCTTCGACATGTTCCGGGATTTCGAGGACCGGGGCGAGGCGTTCCGGCGCGCGGTGCGGGAGGTGCAGTCTCGGAGGGATGCCGTTGGACGTCGCTGAGCGGTGGGCCGGTCCGGCCGCAAGCCCGGCCGGCGGACGGGAGGCCGGCGGGCCCGCCGGTCCCACCCGGAGCTGGAGGGCGCTCCTGCCGAGCCGGACAGCCGGGACCGACCGGGCCCCGTCCGACCGGTTCTTGCTGGTGGTGACCCTCGTCCTGGTCGGGGTGGGGATCGTGATGATCTACAGCGCCAGCGCGATCCGCGCCCAGGAGCGCTTCGGCGATCCCACTTTTTTCCTGAAGAAGCAGCTCGTCTATGCCTTCCTGGGCCTGCTGGCCATGGCGTGGGCCGTGGGGCGGGACCTGAAGACGTTCCAGCGGCTGACCCCGATCCTGTTCCTGGGGAGCCTCCTGCTGCTGCTCCTGGTGCTGGTGCCCCACATCGGGATCCGGATCAACGGCGCCCGCCGGTGGATCCGCTTCTTCGGTCTCTCCTTCCAGCCGGCCGAACTCGGGAAGCTGGCGGTGGTCCTGTTCCTGGCCAGCTACTTTGCGAGGCGACAGGACCGCCTGGGCAGCTTCCTGGATGGATTCCTCCCGCCGCTTCTGATGACCGGGCTGGTCGCGGGACTGATCATCATCCAACCGAACTTCGGGACGGCCGGCATCCTGCTCTTCGTGGCGGGCCTGCTGTTCTTCGTCGGCGGGGCGCGGATCGGCCATCTCCTCGCCACGGCCGCCCTGGCCCTCCCCGTCCTGCTGGTGCTGGTCCTCCAATCGTCCCACGGGCGGACGCGGCTGCTGGCGCTGGTGGATCCCGCCCGGGTCTCCGCCAAGGCGACGTACCAGTTGGCCCAGTCCTTCTACGCGCTGGGACCCGGGGGGCTTCTGGGACGAGGCCTGGGCGACAGCATGCAGAAGCTCTTCTTCCTGCCGGAGCCGCACACCGACTTCATCTTCGCCATCGTGGGCGAGGAGATGGGCTTCGTGGGAGCCATCCTGGTCCTCGTGCTGTATGCGCTGTTCCTCTGGCGCGGGACGCGGGCGGCGCTGCGGGCAGGCGATCCGTACGCCAGCTATCTGGCCATGGGGATCACCGGGCTGGTGGTCGGCCAGGCCGCGCTCAACATGGCGGTGGTGAGCGGCCTGCTGCCCACCACGGGCGTGCCGCTGCCGTTCGTGAGCTTCGGCGGATCGTCGCTCACCCTCACGCTCTTCGGGGTGGGGGTGTTGTTGAATGTCTCGCGGCGCTCCGCGTGACCCGGTGCATGTGGCGATGGAAAATGGAAAATGAAAAACCGACAACTGACAACGCAAAACCGAAAACGAAACTTGACCGGTTGTCCGTTGTCGGTTGTCAGTTTTGCATTGGCAGTGGAGAGGAGGACGTGTGCGGGTCGTGATCACGGGCGGAGGGACGGGCGGCCACCTCTTCCCCGCGCTGGCGGTGCACGGGGCACTGATCCGACGGCGCCCGGAGGCAGAGGTCCTCTTCGTGGGGGCGTCGGAGGGGGTCGAGGCCACCATCCTCCCGCGGCTGGGTCACGCCTTTCGTGGCCTTCCTGTCCACCAGGTCAAAGGGAGGAGATGGCGTGGTCAAATGGCAGCTCTGCTGGCGCTCCCGGCGGTGGTTCGTCAGGCGTCCGGACTTTTGCGGGAGTTTGGCGCGCAGGCGGTCCTGGGGGTGGGCGGGTATGCCTCTTTTCCGACGGTTCTGGCCGCGCGCCTGAGGCGCATTCCGACGGTGATTCACGAACAGAACGCGTACCCCGGGCTGGCGAACCGATGGCTCGGCAGGATCGCCTCGGCGGTGGCGGTCTCGTTCGAGGCGGCCGCGGGCTTCTTTCCGGCCGGGCGCGTCAGCGTGGCGGGGAATCCGGTGCGGCCCGAGATCCGGCCGGGAGATGCCGGGGAGGCGCGCCGGCGACTCGCGCTCTCGCCCGGATCCTTCACGGTCCTGATCTTCGGGGGAAGCCAGGGGGCCCATCGCGTCAACGCGGCCGCGATCGACGCGCTGTCACGGCTGGCCGCGAGCCGGGGCCGGATCCAGTTCCTGCACGCCACGGGGGAGCGTGAGGTGTCCGAGGTGCGGCAGGCATATGAGCAGCACGGGTTCCCGGCGCGGGTGGAACCGTTCTTCCAGGATATGGCCACGGCGTATGCGGCGGCGGACTTCGTCATCGCCCGGGCGGGCGCCAGCACCATCTTCGAGCTGGCGGCCGTGGGGAAGCCCGCCCTCCTGGTGCCCTACCCCTATGCGGCCAACGATCACCAGCGGCTGAACGCCGAGGCCATGGTGAAGGCCGGGGCGGCCTGGACCGTGCCGGACCAGTACTGCGACGGCCAGCGCATCGCCGCCACCGTTGAGGCGGCCCTGGAGAAGCCGGACGTGCTCCGGCGCATGGGAGAGCAGGCCCGGGGTCTGGCGCGGCCCGATGCCGCCGACCGGATCGTGGACTTGTTGGAGCGGGTCGCTAAGGAAAGCTAAAGAACGTTCGACGGTTCGACAGTTCGGTGGTTCTGGGGAGACCCGAACGCATTCAATCCGGGGTGGTCATGTTCAAGCGGATCCGGCGGATTCACTTCGTGGGCATCGGCGGCGTGGGGATGAGCGGCATCGCCGAGGTCCTGCATAACCTCGGCTACTCGGTCAGCGGCTCCGACAGCAAGGAGTCGGAGAACACGCGGCGCCTCACGTCGCTGGGGATCCCGGTGGCCATCGGCCACCGGGCCGAGAACATCGGCGGGGCCGACGTGGTGGTCCGCTCCTCGGCGGTGGCGCCGGACAACGCGGAGCTGGCGGCGGCACGCCAGCGATTGATCCCCGTGATCCAGCGGGCGGAGATGCTGGCCGAGCTGATGCGGATGAAGTACGGCGTGGCCGTGGCCGGGACCCACGGGAAGACCACCACCACCTCCATGGTGGCGGCCGTCCTGGCCCGGGGCGGGCTGGATCCCACCATCGTCATCGGCGGGCGCCTGAACGCCCTGGGCACCAATGCCAAGCTCGGTCGAGGGGACTTCCTGGTGGCAGAGGCGGACGAGAGCGACGGCTCGTTCCTCAAGCTGTCACCCACCATCGCGGTGGTGACGACCATTGACGCGGAGCACCTGGATTACTACCGGGACCTGGCGCACATCCAGGACACCTTCGTTGAATTCATCAACAAGGTGCCGTTCTACGGCCTGGCGGTCCTGTGCCTGGACCAGGAGAACATCCAGAGCCTGCTGCCCCGGGTGGAAAAGCGGTTCGTCACCTATGGCCTGCGGAGCCAGGCGGACTTCCTGGCCCAGGACATCTCGTTCAAGGGGATGACCTCGGACTTCCTGGTGGCCTGGAAGCGCCGGCCGCTCGGCCGCCTCCAGTTGCAGGTGCCGGGGCTCCACAACGTGTACAACGCGCTGGCGGCCACGGCCGTGGGCCTGGATCTCCAGGTCGACTTCGCCGCGATCCAGGACGCCCTGGGCGAGTTCACGGGCGTCGCGCGGCGCTTCCAGATCCTGGGAGAGCCCAACGGCATCCTGGTGGTGGACGACTACGGCCATCACCCGGCGGAGATCCAGGCCACGCTGAACGCGGCCAAGACGGGGTTCGGGCGGAACCTCATCGCCGTGTTCCAGCCGCACCGCTACACGAGGACGCAGGCCCTATTGCACGAATTCGCCACCGCCTTCTACCAGGCGGACCGGCTGTTCGTCACGGAGATCTACCCGGCCGGCGAGCGGCCGATCCCGGGCGTCCATGGGGGACAGATCGCGGACGGGGTCAAGGAGCACGGCCACAAGAGCGTCACCTACGTCCCGGAGAAGGAGGACCTGGTGGCCGCGGTGGCCGCGGTGGCCCGCCCGGGGGACATCGTCCTGACCATGGGCGCGGGGGACATCTGGAAGATCGGGGAGGAGATCGTCCGGAAATTGGCCCCCCTCACCTCCGCCTCTCCCCCAGTGGGGGAGAGGAATGGGTGAGGGGGTGGAGCGGGGATGATCGCCACGAAGGACCTCGCGGAAGAGCTGCGCGCCACGCTCCGGGGGAACGTGCTGGCGCACGAGCCCATGGTGCGGCACACCTCGTTCAAGATCGGAGGGCCGGCCGATCTCTTGGTCATCCCCGAGGATGTGGAGGATCTGAAGGTGGCGATGGCCTTCGCCCGATCCAAGGGGCTGCCGTCGTGGGTGCTGGGCAGCGGGAGCAACACCCTCGTCCGCGACGGGGGCATCCGGGGGATGGTGGTCCTGCCCAGCGCGTTTCAAGCGCTCGCGCGGGCGGGCAACGAGGTGACGGCCGGCGCCGGTGTCCGAGTCAGCCGGCTGCTCGCCTTCTGCAGCAAGCAGGGCCTGACCGGATTGGAGATCCTGAGCGGCGTGCCCGGTACGGTCGGCGGTGCCGTCTGGGGGAACGCCGGCGCGTGGGGCGGAGCGACGGCCGACCACCTGGCTCGCGTACAGGTGGTCACGGACACCGGAGAGGAACTGACGCTCGAGCGGGAGGCGATCCCCTTCCGCTACCGGTTCTCCGGCCTGCCCAAAGGATCGGTGATCGTCCAGGCGACCTTCGCCCTGGCCCCGGGGGACCCGGCCGCCATCCGGCAGCGGATCTCCCGGTGGCTGGTCCAGCGGAATGCCACCCAGCCCGTGGAGTTCCGATCGGCGGGCTCCATCTTCAAGAACCCGCCCCGCGACTTCGCGGGGCGGCTGGTAGAGGCGGCCGGGGTGAAGGGCACCCGGATCGGCGGCGCCATGATCTCCGAGAAACACGGGAACTTCTTCGTGAACCTGGGAGATGCCCGGGCGGCCGACGTGCTGGCACTGGTGGCGCTGGCCCGGGAGCGGGTTCGCCAAACGGCAGGGATTGATCTGGAGTTGGAGATTCGGGTCGTCGGCGAGGACTAGAAACTGGAAGATGGAAACTGGAAACTGGCAGCAGGCAGTTGGTTCTTCAGCATCCAATTTCCAATTTCCAGTTTCCGATTTCCGGAGTTGCCGTGATTAGAGACTACCACACGCCCCGCTGGCGGGGCGGGCAGGGGAGGCGGGGGCGCGAGCGCTATCCGCGCCTGGCGCGCCTGCTCAAGATCCTGGGGGTCGTGCTCGTCCTCGCGGGGACCGGCGCCGGCCTCTGGGAAGGGTACCGGGCGGTCCTCCGCCTGCCCTACTTCCGGGTCGCGGAGATCCAGGTCGAGGGCAACCTCCAGGTGGCGAGCCAGGACATCATCGCCGGCCTGGCCCTGGCCCCGGAGACCAGCATCCTGGAGGTGGATCTCCCCGCCTTGGCGGGGCGCCTGCTGGAGAACCCTTGGATCAAGGAGGCCTCGGTGGGGCGGCGGCTCCCGCTCTCGCTCACCATCCGCGTCGTGGAGCGGATGCCGGAGGCGGTCTTCATCGCGGACCGGCGCTACCTGCTGAGCGCCGACGGCGTGATCCTGGCAGAGCTGGCCGAGGACGAGCTGCCCACGCTCCCGACGCTGCGTGCCGCCAGCCCGCGGCAGGTCACCATCGGCCAGCGAATCCTCACCTCGGAGATGGCCCAGGGCCTGTCGGTCTGGCGTCAGTTCCAGCTCGCCAACGCGCTGCAGGAGGAGAAGGCCCACGAGATCGCGATGACGGGGGACGGGAGCTACGTGGTGAACCTGGGACAGCAGATGCCGGTGATCCGGCTGCGGGCCCAGGACATGGAGGGGCAACTGGGCCGGCTGGGCGCCGCGCTGTCCGCCAGCGGCCAGGCCCTGGAGCGGTTCGGTGACGTGGATCTGCGCTTTCGCGACCGGGTGATCTTCAAGCTCGCAGCGGGGACGACGGTCCGGCCGTAACCCGGCATGGCCGGGGAACCAAGGAGAACACGCTTTCAAAAATATCGAATGTCGAACAGCATTTTCCGCATAGCGTCAACTGAACGGGTCGAGCGACGGGGACGCAGAGGGAGGTGATGGGGATGGCCAAGAACACCGGTGTGGTGGTTGGCCTGGACATCGGCACGACGAAGGTCTGTGCCATCGTGGCCGAGAAGAACGGCGACGGGGTCGTGGACGTCATCGGCCTCGGCCACAGCCCCTCCCGGGGGCTGCGCAAAGGGGTGGTCGTCAACATCGAGGCCACGGTGGATTCCATCCGGCGGGCCCTGGAGGACGCGGAACTGATGGCGGGCGTGGAGATCCGGTCGGCCTTCGTCGGGATCGCCGGCGGCCACATCAAAGGGATCAACAGCCGCGGCGTCATCGCCATCGCGGGCAAGAACCGGGAGGTCACCCGCCAGGACATCGAGCGGGTCATTGATGCGGCCAAGGCGGTGGCCTTGCCGGTAGATCGCGAGGTGATCCACGTCCTGCCGCAGGAGTTCATGATTGATGACCAGGGCGGCATCCGGGAGCCGCTGGGGATGAGCGGCATCCGCCTGGAGGCCGAGGTCCACATCGTGACCGGGGCCGTGGCCTCGGCCCAGAACATCATCAAGTGCGCCAACAAGGCGGGACTGGAAGTGCAGGACATCGTCCTCCAGCAACTGGCCAGCTCCGAGGCCACCCTCACGCCGGAGGAGAAAGAGCTGGGCTGCGTCCTGGTGGACGTCGGTGGGGGCACCACCGACGTGGCGGTGTTCGTGGAGGGCAGCGTCTACCACACCGCGGTGCTGGCGGTGGGGGGCGACCTGCTCACCAACGACATCGCCATCGGGCTGCGGACGCCCCACCCCGAGGCCGAATCCCTCAAGCGGAAGTACGGCTGCGCCCTGGCCAGCATGACCCGCCCGGACGAGAAGATCGAGGTCCCCAGCGTGGGTGGCCGCCGGCCGCGGGTCCTGTCGCGCCAGACGCTGTGCGAGATCATCCAGCCCCGCCTGGAGGAGCTGTTCTCCCTGGTGGATCGGGAGGTGCGGCGGGCCGGCTACGTCGGGCGGGTGAACGGGGGCGTGGTGGTTACGGGCGGCTCCTCCATCATGGAGGGCGTGCCCGAACTGGCGGAGCAGGTGTTCGATATGCCCGTGCGCCGCGGCATCCCGCGGGGCGTCGGGGGCCTCACGGACGTGATCAGCAGCCCCATGTACGCCACCGGGGTGGGCCTGGGCCTCTACGGGGCCGCCCACCGGGACCGCCGCAAGTTCCGGCAGGTCACGGACCGGAACATCTTCGACAAGGTGGTCGCGCGGATGAAGGAGTGGTTCGGGGAAATCTTCTAAGAAGGGAGGAGAGCGCATGACCATCAAGCTGGAGCTCGATTCGGATACGATGGCCAACATCAAGGTGATCGGGGTCGGCGGCGGCGGGTCGAACGCCGTGAACCGCATGGTCACGTCCAGCATGACCGGGGTGGAGTTCATCGTGGTGAACACCGACGTCCAGGCGCTGCGCCATTCGCCGGTCGAGTGCAAGCTCCAGATCGGGGAGAAGCTGACGAAGGGGCTGGGCGTGGGGGCCGACCCGGAGAAGGGCCGCAAGGCGGCCATCGAGGACACCGACAAGATCCTCCAGCACCTCCAGGGGGCCGACATGGTCTTCCTCACGGCCGGCCTGGGCGGTGGCACCGGGGGCGGCGCGGCGCCCATCCTCGCCAACCTGGCCAAGGAGATGGAGATCCTGACGGTGGGCGTGGTGACGAAGCCCTTCGTCTTCGAGGGGAAGCGGCGGGCCGAGCAAGCGGAGCGGGGCCTGGAGGAACTCAAGGCCACCGTGGACAGCCTGATCATCATCCCCAACCAGCGGCTGATCAATCACGCCAGCAAGAACACCGGGGTGAAGGAGGCCTTCGCCATGGCGGACAACGTCCTCCGCCAGGCGGTCCAGGGCATCGCCGACATCATCGTGAAGCCCGGCTACATCAACGTGGACTTCGCCGACGTCCGGACGGTGATGTCGGAGCGGGGGATGGCCATGATGGGGATCGGCGAGGCCACGGGGGACAATGCGGCCGTGGACGCGGTGCAAAAGGCCATCAACAGCCCGCTGCTGGAAAATGTCTCCATCAAGGGGGCGCGGGGGGTCCTGCTGAACTTCACCCATGCCTCGACCATGCCCATCTACCAGTTGAACGAGGCCTCCAAGATCGTCCACGACATGGTGGATCGGGACGCCAA
The DNA here is from genome assembly GCA_016208645.1 of Candidatus Methylomirabilota bacterium. Classification (GTDB taxonomy): domain Bacteria; phylum Methylomirabilota; class Methylomirabilia; order Methylomirabilales; family 2-02-FULL-66-22; genus 2-02-FULL-66-22. Next base: position 20,400 of record JACQXP010000106.1, read on the forward strand.
CATCATCTTCGGCGACGTCCTGGACGACGAGATGGGCGAGGCGGTCCGGGTGACGGTCATCGCCACCGGCTTCGACGGGGTGAACTCCGAGGCGGTGGAGGAGGCTCCGCGGGTCACGGAGCTCCGGCCCTATGCACAGAAGGCGGCGGCCGTGGCGGCGGGCGGGTCAGATCGGGGCACCTTCCTCCGCAAGGGCAAGAAGGCCGCCGGACCCCAGTTGGCCCTCGAAGAGGTCACCGAGGAGGTCCTGGACATCCCGACATTTCTTCGCCGGCAGGCCGACTGACGCGGCGAGCGTAGGCCTCGGGCGCCGGCGGTTGACCGACGCTCTGAAGTGCGGCAGAATCTGGGCATCGCCTGAGGAGTAGGGCAGACCAGTGATACCGGTGCCGTCGATTTCACCTGAGATCTTCAGGTCGTTCGGAATCCGGCTCGCGTACCTCTTCGGATCGCGGGCAGCGGGACGACCGGCGGAACAGAGCGACGCCGACGTGGCGATCCTGCTGTGCGAGCCGCACAGCCTGGACGATCTCTGCCGTGCCGTGGCCGACCTCGAGTCGGTGGTCGGCAGGACCCTCGGGTGCGCGGCGCATGTCATCCCCTTGAATGGCGCATCCGCGTTGCTGCGCTTCGAGGCGATTCGACACGGTCGGGTGCTCTTTGCCGCCGATGGAGCCGAGCGGATCCAGTTCGAGGTTCGGACCCTGAGAGAGTACGAAGAGTTCCGCCGACGTCAGGACCTGTACTATCGCGCCATGCTCACCAGGCTCGTCGGGGTGGCCCCGTGATTGCGGCCACACCGATACGGGAGCGCCTGCTCGAGATCGAAGCCAATGCTCGGCTGCTGGCGGAACTTCGGGCCACCCCTGTCGAGGCGTTCGTCCGCGAGCCGAAGGTCTACAAGCTTGCCGAGCGCTGCTTCCAGGTCGCTATCGAGTGCATGATCGACGTTGCTGACCACCTGATCGCCGAGCGTGGTTGGCCTCGGCCCGAGAGCGGGCACGAAGCGCTTCGTACCCTCGGAGCACAAGGGGTACTTCCCCTGAGTTTTGCCGAGCGGATCGCACCCATGGCCGGCCTCAGAAACCTGCTGGTCCACGGGTATATGGCCATCGACCGGCGGAAGCTTCATAGCCACTTGTCCCGGGTGGAGGATTTCCGCGAGTTCATCCGACACGTCGAGGCGTACCTGGCGGCCTCCCCCTGACGCCTCTCGCCCCCAATCTCTGTTGCCTGCATCTCGATCGTTCGCTCCTCTCTCCCCTTGAGCCCCTCTGCCGCCCGTGATCCTTTGCCAAAACATAGAAGGGAAGTGTGTTTGTTGGTGCAAAAGCAACTCCACGCCAGTTTCTCTGCTCCAGGCCCGACCGGCGCGGCCCCCCGCGATTTACCAAGAGGGAGGTCACCACTCCCAGATTTGAGTCTATTCGGAGGCAGACGAACATCGCCGGACACTCCTCCGGGCTAGATGAACGAGACCTTATGGGTAGCCCCCGTCACCACGAAGACCCGCTCGTTGTTCGACTCGGTGTCCGCCGGGATGACGAAGAACCCCGGCCGACTGGAATCATACCCCTGGGTGGTGCCAACAAGGATCTCTCCGTCCTTGAAGACCACCCGGATCTTTCGTCCCACCGCAGGCTTTTCGCGGTCGAACTCCTGGCGGCGCTTGTACGGCTGCGGTCTTCCCGCGAGGTTCTTGACGAAGAATATGGCCTTGAGGTCGGCGACGCGCACCTCCACAGGCTTTGATTGCGGGGGAGCGTCCGCGGGCGTGAGGTGCAAGGTTGGCTTGGTTTGGAGGAAGTCCCCAGTGAAACCCTTGAGGATCCGGCCATCCTGATAGTGAACCACGACCTTATTCTGGCCCATCGGTCTTCCCCCCTTCCTGCATGCCACATCCCCCGTCGCAAGTGAAGGGCGAAGCAATTCTCTGGGTCGTGGCACTGGGCCACCCGAAATGGCCGCTGGCAACTGGCGTGAGGCCGCTGTGGCAGGGTAACAACCCCGTCATCCCGCGTCAAGCGGCCGACACCCGGCGGGAATTGGGAACTCGGTGGTCCAGGAAGGATAGGCGTGGGCGTGAGGGGCGGCGCGCCGGTGGCGGAGACCCCGCGGGCCATGGACCTCCGAGCGTACGCGCCGAAGGCGGCCGCAACAGCGGCAGTCGGTGTGGATCGCGACGCCTTCCTTCGGTTTGTGGGACGTAGGGCGGGTATCGCGGTTTTCCTGGACGGGGGCTGGAGGGGCGACGGGGTGGTTGGACGCTCTGGTTACTCATAGATGACCTGATGCCGTCCGATGCTGTGAAAGAGGACCTCGTCGGCTTCAAGAAACTCGAACACAACACGGATGTCGTGCGTGACGGAAAAAGCCCACAGATCTTTCAGTCGGCCCGACAGTTTGTGCGTGCGCAAGCGGGGATCAAAGGGGTTCGCACGAAAGATGCGCTCTCGGGTTTCGGCCATCTTCTGGGTTTCGGGTGGGAGGCGCTTGTACTGACGGGCGAAGTGGGAGGTTACCCGGATGGTCGCAACCGGGCGCTTCACCGGAGGTCCGAGAGAGAGTTGATCTTCCGGGTCTTGCCCCGTTTGTGTTCTTCGCGACCCTCGGCCACCACCCGAAGGAGATGCTCCTCTTCGAGCTCTCGCAAGCGGGTTTGCATGCTCTCGAAGGTCTCATAATCGAGCAAGACGGCGACCGGCCGTGAACGCTGGATCAACGTCCAAGGCTGCCTGTGCTCCCGCAGATCCTTGACGACCTGGGTTACCCCCTGGCGCAGGGTGCTGATGCTGATGATCTTTGCCATCCTTTTAACCTCCCCACTGAGTGTACTGTCAACATATAGGCTAGCGATACAATTGTCAAGGCATGACCTGAGAGCCGAGAGTCGGAGGCCCGCTGGGCGGCCGAGAATCATGATCTGCCCTCGCGCACTTCTGGTGCCCCCTTGCACCTCCGCACCTCTGCTCCCCTGCATCGCTGCCCAGGGCACAAAGGTACAAACACCTTGAACTCCCACGATTGCGCTGGTAGCATGCTTTCCACGTCCGGCCAGGGGAGCCGGACGGCCTTCCTGTGGTGAGCGCATGATCTGGCAATTCAAAGAGAAGGCGCGCCAGCGTCTGGCCCAAGAGACCGGAGCGGTCGTCAAGGACTGGGGCGGCCGCCTCCGCATCGCCCTGGTGTTTCCCAACACCTACTACGTGGGGATGTCCAACCTCGGGTTCCAGACCATCTACTGGCACCTGAACCAGCGCCCCGGCATCGTCTGTGAGCGGGCCTTCCTTCCCGACCCCGAGGATCTGCCGGAACACGACCGCCTGCGGGTCCCCATCCTCAGCCTGGAGTCGCAGCGGCCCCTCGCCGAGTTCGACTGCGTGGCCTTCTCCACGACCTTCGAGAACGACTACCTCAACATGCTCAGGATCCTGGACCTGTCGGGGATCCCGGTCCGGGCGGCCGACCGGGGGCCGGGCGACCCCCTCGTGACCATGGGCGGCGTCTGCGCCTGGGCCAATCCGGAGCCTCTGGCTCCCTTCGTGGACTGGTTCTTCCTGGGGGAGGGGGAGGAGTCCAGCCACGAGGTCTTCGATCTGTGGCAGCAGGTCCGCGAGGGGGAGCGCCAGCCGGAGGCGGCGCGGGAGGAGTTCTTCCGGGCCCTCCCAGGGATCGAGGGGATCTACGTCCCGCGGTTCTACGACGTGAAGTACCACGAGGACGGGAGCGTGGCCGACGTCGTTCCCTACGACGGGGCACCGCTGCCCGTGCGGAAGCGGCGCCTGGCACGAACCGACGACTACGACACGGTCTCCATGGTCCGGACGGCCAACACCGAGTTCGGCGAGATGGCCCTCCTGGAGGTGGGGAAGGGGTGCGGCCGGGGCTGCCGCTTCTGCATGGAGGGCGAGATCTATCGCCCGGTCCGGCACCGGCACATCGACGCCATCCTGCGCGCCGCGGAGACGGCGCTCCAGCGCGGGAAGCGGATCGGGCTGGTGGGCGCCTGCGTCTCCGACTACCCCTGGATCGACGAGCTGATGGCGGCCCTGCGGGCCAGAGGGGTGGACGTCTCCCTCTCCTCGGTCCGGGCCGACAGCTTGAGCCCCGGCCTGGTCCAGGGGCTCTTGGAGAGCGGCTCGCGGACGCTGACCATCGCCCCCGAGGCCGGGACGGAGCGTCTCCGGACGGTGATCCACAAGAGCCTCACCGATCAGCGCCTGTTCGAGGCGGTGGACCTCATCGCCGATTCCGGCGTCCCCCGGGTGAAGATGTACTTCATGATCGGCCAGCCGACGGAGACGGCCGAGGACGTCGCCGGCATCATCGAGATGGCCAAGAAGGCCCGGCACCGCATCCTGCAGAAGCGGCGCGATCCCAAGAGCCTGGCGGAACTCACCGTGGGGGCGAGCTGCTTCGTGCCCAAGCCCTGGACCGCCTTCCAGTGGTGTGCCATGGCGGAGGTCCGGGCGTTGGAGGAGAAGATCCACCATCTCCAGCGGGAACTCCCGCGGGTCGGCATCCGCTTCACCCACGACGTCCCCAAGTGGGCCTTCCTCCAGGGAGTGCTGGCGCGGGGGGACCGCCACGTCGGAGACCTGTTGTCCCTGGCGCTCACGCACCGGGGCGACTGGAAGCGGGCCTTTCGGGAGTGGCCCCGCAACGCCGACTTCTACGCCTGTCGGGAGCGACCACTCACGGAACGGTTCCCCTGGGACCACTTCGAGGTCGGGACCAAGCGCGAGCGCCTGGAGATCGAATATCAACGCGCCATGGGCGTTGTGCCCGAGCGGCCGGTGAAGTGGAAGGCCTCGCTGGCGTGACCCGTTCACCGGTTCACCGTCTCCCCGATTCTCCGGTTCTCGTCCAATCCGAGATATTTCAGGAGTCGGACAGGGTCGCACACGCCTTCAGCACGCGGCAGGGTGGGGTGAGCCGGGCGCCCTTCGCCACGCTCAACCTGGGGACGAGCGTCGGCGACGATCCCCAGGCGGTGGAGGAGAACCGGCGCCGCTTCTTCGGGACATTCGGCATCGAGCCGTCGCAGGTGGTCCGGGTCAAGCAGGTGCATGGCGACGGGGTGCTGGTGGTGGATGAGACGCTGGTGGCCCGCCGGGGGTTCCCGCGCCTCCTCCTGGATGAGCGCTACGAATACGATGCGCTGATCACCAATCTCCCGGACTTGGCCCTGGTGGTCTCCACGGCCGACTGCCTGCCGCTCTTGGTCCACGACCCGGTCCGCGGGGCCGTGGCGGCCGTGCACGCCGGCTGGCGGAGCACGGCCAAGCGGATCACCGCACGGGCGCTCCTGGCCATGACGGTCGCGTACGGGACGAATCCCGGGGACTGCCGGGTGGCCATCGGGCCCGGCATCCGCGGCTGCTGCTACGAGGTGGATGCGGCGGTGACCGATGCCATGCGGGCTGCCCTACCCGCCTGGGAGGAGCACGCCGCGGCGTCCCGACCCGGTCACGTCCGGCTGGACCTGGGAGGGGTGAACCGCGCCCTGCTGGAGGGTGCGGGCGTCCGCCCGGACCGGATCGACGACGTGGGCCTCTGCACCGCCTGCCGGCGGGACCTGTTCTTCTCCCATCGGGCGGAGAAGGCGCGAACCGGCCGGATGATGAATCTCATCCTATTGAGAGCCGAGAGCCGAGAGCCGAGAGCTGAGGGCCGAGAGGCGTGAAGCGTGAAACGTGAGGCGAGAGGCGAGATAGGGGAGAGTTATGCTGATCAAGCGCGCACCCATGTTCAAGGCGTCGGAGATCACCGACCTGAAGCTTTATTGCAACCGGCGGGAATTCATGGTGGGCGCAGCGGCACTCGCCCTGTTCCCGACGGTTGCGGCCGCGACCAGCACGCCGAGCGGGCAGCCCCTCAAGGCGACCCGAAACCCGGCGTTCAATAATTCCGACGCGGCGACGAAGTTCGAGAGCGCCACCACCTACAACAACTTCTACGAGTTCGGGGTCAACAAGGAGGACCCCGCCCGCCTGGCCCACACGCTCAGGCCGCGGCCATGGACGGTCCAGGTGGACGGCCACGTGGCCAAGCCCAAGACCTATGACGTGAACGATCTCCTCCGGCTGTCCCCGCTGGAGGAGCGGGTCTACGCGCTGCGCTGCGTGGAGGGATGGTCCATGGTGATCCCGTGGATCGGGTTCCCGCTCGCCTCACTCCTGAAGCGGGTCGAGCCGACCGGCCAGGCCAAGTTCGTGGAGTTCACGACGCTTCTGGATCCCGAGCAGTTTCCGGCGCAGCGCAAGGGCCTCCTGAACTTTTCCTCCCTGGACTGGCCCTACGTCGAGGGGCTCCGCCTCGACGAGGCGATGCACCCGCTCACGCTCTTGACCGTCGGAATGTACGGGCAGGTTCTGCCGAACCAGAACGGCGCCCCCATCCGCGTGGTCGTGCCGTGGAAGTACGGGTTCAAGAGCGCGAAGTCCATCGTCCGGATCCGGCTGGTCAGCGATCAGCCGAAGACCGCCTGGGAGAAGGCGCAACCGCAAGAATACGGCTTCTACTCCAACGTCAACCCCATGGTGGATCACCCCCGCTGGAGCCAAGCCTCCGAGCGCCGCATCGGGGAGTTCTTGCGGCGGAAGACGCCGATGTTCAACGGCTATGCCGACCAGGTCGGCTCGCTGTACGCAGGGATGGACCTGCGGAAGTACTTCTAGGACAATGCGAAATGCGGAGTGCGGAGTGCGGAATGGGCTGTCGCGGGTCGGCGTGAGGATTCCGCATTCCGCATTCGCCATTCCGCATTCTCTCTCGGCGTCCCTGCCTGATTCCCTATGAGCCGCCGCGCCCGCATCCTGCTCAAGAGTGTGGTGTGGATCCTCTGCCTGCTCCCGCTGGTCGTCCTTGGCTATCGCGCCGCCACCGGGGACCTGGGCGCGAACCCCATCAGTTTCGTCACCAACTGGCTCGGCCAGTGGACGTTCCGGCTGCTCCTCCTCACCGTGGCCCTGACGCCCATCCGCGTGCTGTTCGGGATCTCCTGGCCGATCAGCCTGCGCCGCCTGCTGGGCCTGTTCGCCTTCTCCTACGCGTGCCTGCACTTCAGCATCTGGATCCTGGTGGATCACTTCTTCAACTGGGACCAGATGATCGCCGACATCGTGAAGCGACGGTACATCACCGTCGGCATGTTGGCCCTGACCCTCCTGGTGCCGCTCGCCGTCACGTCCACGAACGCCATGGTGCGACGCCTGGGGGGGGCCGCCTGGCGGCGCCTGCACCGGCTGGTCTACGTCGTGGGCGTGCTGGCGGCGCTGCACTTCCTGTGGCTGGCCAAGAAGGGCCGGATTGACCCGTACGTCTATGCCGCGATCCTGAGCCTCCTCCTGGGCATCCGCCTCTGGGACGCCGTCCGGCGCGCCCTGCGGAAGCGCCGGCACGAGCAGGCCGCGAAGGAACCTGCCCTGGCGTAGCCATCGGCCCACAGTTCTGCCAAAGAGAGGGACGTAGCAGACTTATCAGACTTGTGTCAATGGGCTTGGAGGAGGGAGGATGCGTCGAGAGGCACGTTCTTGTCGGTTCAAAGCTCCAGGACGATCCGCACGCGCCGTTCGAGCTCGCTTAGGAGCACGACGGGAAGGACACCGATCTCTCGCTTGAACGATTCGTTGCTCTGCTCGCTCAAACGTGGTAGGTTCGCCCACCAACGGCGTCCGGGAGAATGCCTCGATTCAATGGGTGCCCGCCTGGCGGGGACGGGGACCACTTCTGGACAGGCGGTTTTGGACGGTCCGGGGTACGGAAGGGCCCTTCTGGGAGGAGCGCGATGCGCAGCGACACGATCAAGCGGGGGTACGAGCGGGCGGGGCACCGGAGCCTGCTCCGCGCGGTGGGGCTCAGCGAGTCCGACTTCAACAAGCCGTTCATCGGCGTGGCCAACTCGTACGTGGACATCATCCCGGGCCACGTGCACCTGCAGGAGATAGGGAAGGTCGTCAAGGAGGCCGTCCGCGAGGCGGGGGGCGTCCCCTTCGAGTTCAACACCATCGGCGTGGACGATGGCATCGCCATGGGGCACGGGGGGATGCGCTACTCGCTGCCCAGCCGGGAGCTGATCGCCGATGCCGTGGAGACCATGGCGCTGGCCCATTGCCTCGACGGCCTGGTCCTCATCGCCAACTGCGACAAGATCGTGCCCGGGATGCTGATGGCCGCCATGCGGCTCAACATCCCCTGCATCTACGTGAGCGGCGGGCCCATGGCCGCCGGCAAGCTCTCCGATGGCCGGGTGATCGACCTGGCCACGGTGTTCGAGGGGGTGGGGGCCTTCTCGGCCGGCAAGATTGACGAGGCGGCCCTGCTGGAGCTGGAGCGGAAGGGCTGCCCCACCTGCGGCTCCTGCTCCGGCATGTTCACGGCCAACTCCATGAACTGCCTGGCGGAGGCGCTGGGGATGGCGCTGCCGGGGAACGGGACCGTCCTGGCGGTGGATCCGAAGCGGAAGGATCTGTACCGGACCGCCGGCCGACAGATCCTGAAGCTCGTGGAGACGGACCTGAAGCCGCGCGACATCGTGAACCGCGAGAGCGTGGACAACGCCTTCTGCCTGGATATGGCCATGGGCGGCTCCACCAACACGGTGCTCCACACGCTGGCCATCGCCCACGAGGCGGGGGTGACCTATTCCCTCGACCGGATCAACCAGCTTTCCGATCGCGTCCCTTACCTCTGCAAGGTGAGCCCGGCCGGGCATCACCGCGTGGAGGACGTGGACCGGGCCGGCGGGATCAGCGCCATCCTGAAGCGGCTGGCGGACAAGGGAGACGTCCTGAGGCTTGGCCGCCCGACCGTGACCGGCAAGACGCTGGGCGAGAACATCCGGGAGGCGGCGGTGCGGGACCCGGACGTCATCCGGCCGCTGGAGAATCCATACCGGAAGACGGGCGGGCTGGCGGTGCTGTTCGGCAACCTGGCGCCCGAGGGTGCCGTGGTCAAGGCGGGGGCGGTGGCCCCCGAGATGCTGCGGCACGAGGGGCCGGCCGTGATCTTCGAGTCGCAGGACGACGCGCTGGCCGGGATCCTGGCCGGCCAGGTGAAGCCCGGCGACGTCGTCGTGATCCGGTACGAGGGTCCCCGGGGCGGGCCGGGCATGCAGGAGATGCTCTCGCCCACCTCGGCCATCGTCGGGCGTGGGCTGGGCAAGGCCGTCTCGCTCATCACCGACGGCCGGTTCTCGGGCGCGACCCACGGCTCCTGCATCGGCCACGTCTCCCCCGAGGCGGCGGCCGGCGGCCCCATCGCCCTCCTGCGACCGAGCGACCGGATCCGCATCGACATCGAGAAGCGGCTCCTGGAGGTGGATCTCTCGGAAGCAGAACTGACGGCACGGCGCGCGGCCTGGAAGGCGCCCGACCCTCGGGTCAAGACGGGCTGGCTGTATCGCTACTCCAGGATGGTCACCTCGGGTAGCCAAGGGGCGATCCTCAAGGTCGAATAACGCCTCGAAATGCACGCATCGTAGTGTGGGGGCGAGCCCGACATTCGGGTTCGCCCCCGCTATTTTTGCGGGGGGCAAGTCCGGCTTGCTTTCCGCACCCCACCTGTGGCAGGGTACGCGGGACCTTGGGGTGATCCCGGGGGCGCCCGCTGCCCCATCCTGATCAGGAGAACCCATGCAGCGCTCGGTGGACGTGGCAGTGCCCCTGGGCGCGGGTGAGCGGACCGATCGGGCGTATATCGCGCGCCTGGTGGCCCTCTTCTGCGCCGGGTGGGCGGTGGTCTATGCCGACCGGACGGTCCTGTACCCTCTTCTCTCGGTGATCGCCAGGGAGTTCGGGCTCAGCGGGGTCCAGACCGGGCTCATCACCGGGGCCTACTTCACCCTGTACGTCTCGGCCCAGCTCGCCTCCGGCCTCCTGGCCGAGCGGTTCGGCCTGAAGCGGATGCTTGTCCTCTTCTCCCTGCTGTCGGCCGTGGGGGTCGCGGGGTTCGGCGTCGCGGCGGTGAACTACCTGGCCCTCCTGGCGGTGGCGGGGCTCCACGGCGCGGGGGCAGGGGCGTACTACACGATGGCCTACAGCATCACCATCCACACCGTGCCGAATTCCCTGCGCGGGATCGCCTCGGGCGTGGTCAACGGCGGAATGTCCCTGGGGCTGGCAGCCGGCTTGGCGCTGGCCGGACCGTTCTATCAGGCGACGGGGAGCTGGCGGGCCCCGTTCCTGATCCTGGCGGTCCCCACGTTCCTGGTGGCCGCGCTGTACCAGGGAACGATCCGAGAGGTGCGGTTGTCCGCGCGACGCTCGGTCCCCCTGATGACGATGCTCCGCGATCCCACGCTCCTCCGCATGAACCTGGCGGGCTTCTGCGTCCTGTACGGGTGGTGGGTCCTGCTGTCGTGGGGGCCGGTCTTCTTCCAGACGGAGCGGGGGGTCAGCCTGACGATGTCGGGCATGTACACCCTGGTGATCGCCATCACCGCCATTCCCTCGGGCTTGGTCCTGGGGCGCCTGTCCGACCGCGTCGGTCGCAAGCGCATCATCCTGGGGCTGTTCCCCTTGATGGCACTGACCCTGGTTGCCGTGGCCCAGGTGCATTCGCGGAACGGGATGCTGCTGGCGCTCATGGCGTATGGCCTGGTGGGAAAGCTCGCCTGGGACCCCGTGGGCATCGCCTGGCTGGGGGATTACATGTCGCGGACTCGGCCGGAAGCCGTGGGGGCGGCAGTGGCCCTGTTCTCTTTCACCAGCGTGTTGTCGGCGGTCGTCGGGCCGCCCCTGACCGGATGGATCAAGGACCTCACCGGATCGCTGGCCGGTGGGTTCTACCTGGCGGCCGCGGTGGCCCTGGTCGGGTTCTTCCTGTCCCTCGGTCCGGCGGACAGCGGCCGCTGGGGGACGAACCCGTGAGGATCCCGAGTCGTCATGCGGAGCGGGCAGACGGAATCGGCGACATGATTGCGTGCCGCAGGAGGGCGGGCGCCGCCTGCCTCTGTGCCCTGATCCTGGCCGCCCTGCTCCCGGCAGGCCAGGTCCGGGCCGAGACGCCGCGGCCTCCGGGGATCCGGATCCTCGTGGTCAAGACCGAGGCCGAGGCGCGCGACGCCATTGCGGCCTACACGGCCGGAACCCCCTTCGACCGGCTCGTCCGCGAACGCTCCATCGGCCCGGAGCGGGAGCGGGGCGGATACCTCGGCCGGCTGAACCCGGCCAGCCTGGCGCCGGCGGCCCGAGCGCTTGTGAGCAAGACGCCGCGGGGACGCCTGACCCCGCTCTTCCGCACCGAGAACGGGTTCGCCGTGATCCAGGTGGTCACGGCCCAGGAAGAGCAGGAGCTGGAGGCGCGGGCTCGGGCGGAGCCCGAGGCGCGCGAGCTGCTCCAGCGGGGGACCCAGCTCGCGCAGGCGGGGGATCTCGAGGGGGCCCAGCCCCTCCTCCGGCGGGCCCTCGAATTGAACCCCGACCTGGAGGACGCGCACTTCAACCTGGCCATGATCTACCGGAAGCAGGGGAACCTTGAGGCGGCCATTGCGGCGATGCGGCAGGTGACCCAGCTCCATCCCGACGACTTCGAGGCGCAGATGCGCCTGGGCGCCTGGTTGTTCGAGCGACGCCGGTACCCGGAGGCCTCCGAGGCATACGAGCGGGCGGCGACGCTTCAGATGGGGTCGCGGGACGCGTGGCTGAAACTGGCGCAGGCCTACGAGGCTGCCGGCAAGGCCAGGGCCGCGGTGGGGGCCTACCGGCAGGCCATCACGCTCCAGGCGGGGAATGACCCGGCCCTGTATGAGGCATGGCTCCGGGCGGCCATGCAGGCGAAGGATGGCCCGGCAGCGGTTGCGGCGGCGCGGAAATTTCAGGCGCTCCGACCCGGCCACGAGGGGTTCCTGGCGCTGGGCGAGGCCCTCCTGCTGAACAGTGAGGCCGAGGCGGCGGTCCAGGAATACCAGAAGGCCGTGGCCCTGTCACCCTCGTCCGCAGCGGCCCATGCCGGGCTGGGCGCGGCCTCCCTGCGGGTGGGCCAGGCCGAGCCTGCGGCGGAGCACTTCCTGCGGGCGGTCCAGCTGGAGCCCCAGAACCCGGCCCACTACCGGACCCTGGCCCGCCTGTACGAGGGGCAGGGGCGCCTCGATCTCGCCGTCGTGGCCTTGCGGGACGGGGTGAGCGCGGCCGCCCTGTCGTCGCCGAAGCTGCAGGCCGAGGTGGCCGAGGAACTCGCCGCCCTCTATGAACGCGCCGGCATGGGCCGCGAGGCCGCGCTGGAGCGACTCCGGGTACAATCTCTCCGCAGCCCCTGATATCCGTCCGCTCGCTCGCAGGAGTCCGTGACTCCCCTTTCGGAGAATTTCCGCTTGACAGAGGAAGGGGGTCACGGGTAGACAGTATGCTGTATACACCGATTGGAGGTCGCGTGGCCCAGCCCGCCCCCGTCCTGCCCCTGGAGAACCACCAGTCGCTGCGCGAGCGGATCGTCAACCGCCTGCGCCAGGCGATCATCGCGGGGGACCTCCCCCCCAAGACCCGCCTCATGGAACCGGAACTCGCCAGGCGACTGGGCGTCAGCCGCACCCCCCTGCGCGAGGCGATCCGCCACCTGGAGGCGGAAGGCCTGCTGGCCGCCGTCCCCCGCGTGGGCACCTTCGTCACCGAGGTAAGCCCCCGGGACGTGGAGGATACCTACGCCATCCGCGGGGTCCTGGAGGGGCTGGCGGCGCGACAGGCGGCCGAGAATCCCGACCCCGCCAAGGCCGAGCGGCTCCGGGCCATCCTGGCCGAGTTGGCGCGGAAGACGTCCGACTACCGCTTGTACCACGCGGCGGCCGGGCGGTTCCACGAGGCGATCTTTCTCCTCTCGGGGAACCAGCGCCTCCAGGCCATGTACCACTCCCTGACCCATCAGGTCGCCCGGTTCCGCACCCTCTCCCTGGCCGTGCCCCAGCGCCCGAAGGTGTCCTTCCGGGAGCACCGGCGGATCGCCGAGGCCATCCTGCGCGGTCGGGGGGCGGAGGCGGAGCGACTGATGCGAGCCCATATCGAAGGCGCGCGGGCAGTCCTCAGGAAGCGCATCACCCCCCAAGAAGGCGGGCTGCGGCCCAGGAGTAGACCCAGGGGGAAATCCACAGCGAGGAAACGAGGATGAGCTCAACACGAGTCGACGCGGACCCCGGATCACTCACTGCCTACGTCGCCGAATTCATCGCCTCCACGCAGTACGCGGATCTCCCGAAGAATGTCGTGCAGCTTGGAAAGAAGTCCATCCTCGACGGGCTGGGGCTGGCCCTGGCTGGCTCCGTGGCGAAGAGCGGAGAACTTGTCCGTCGACACCTGCAGGGCCTCGGGAGCGCCAGCGCCGTGGCCAGCGTCATCGGAGCCAGCCTGCGGGTGCCGGCCCGCTTCGCGGCCTTCGCCAACGGCACCGCCATCCATGCGGACGATTATGACGACACCCAGTTGGCCGTGGCCAAGGACCGGGTCTACGGCCTGCTCACCCATCCCACGGCCCCGGCCCTGCCGGCGGTGCTGGCGGTGGCAGAGCGAGACGGCCGCTCGGGCAAGGACCTGCTGACCGCGTATCACGTCGGCGTAGAAGTGGAGTGCAAGATCGCTGAAGCGATTCACCCGCGGCACTACCAGCACGGGTTCCACTCCACGGCGACCTGCGGGACGTTCGGCGCGGCGGCCGGGCTGGCCAACCTGTGCGGACTGCCCGCCGAGGTCGCCTGCGTTGCCCTGGGGATCGCCGGCAGCCTGTCGGCCGGACTCCGGGAGAACTTCGGGACGATGACGAAGCCCCTGCATGCGGGCCGCGCCGCGGAGAGCGGCGTCATCGCGGCGGAGTTCGCCGCCCTGGGCTTCACGGCGACCCCCACGATCCTGGAGGCGCCCCGGGGGTTCTTCCGGGCCGCGGGCGGGGGCCACGACGAGGGGGCCATTCGAGGGAGGTTGGGGAACCCCTGGACCTTCGCGAATCCGGGGGTGTCCATCAAGCCGCATCCTTCCGGGTCGCTGACCCACCCCGGCATGACCCTCATGCTCTCGCTCATCACGCAACATGAGATTCGACCCAACCAAGTTGAGCGCGTGAGGGTCGGCACCAACCAGAACATGCCCAATGCCCTCATCCATCACCGGCCCAGGACGGAACTCCAGGCGAAGTTCAGCATGGAGTTCTGCATGGCCATCCTGCTCCTGGAGCAGAAGGCCGGACTGCCCGAGTTCACCGATGAAGTCGTCAACCGGCCGGACGTGCAGGCGATGATCCAGAAGGTGGACTTCGGCGTCCATCCCGACGCCGAGGCCGCCGGCTATGACAAGATGACGACGATCATCGAGATCACGCTCACGGGCGGGCGAACGATTTCCGGTCGCGCCGATTTCGGCAAGGGCAGCCCGGCGAATCCGATGAGCTACGAGGAGGTGGCGGACAAGTTCCGGGGGTGTGCCGCCTTCAGCCGGTGGCCGTCGGACAAGACAGAACGGGTCATCAACTTGGTCAAGCGGCTGGAGGACCTTCCTGACGTGCGGGAGCTGACCGCGCTGCTCTCGCGCTAGGCGACCGCCCCAGGCTCGGCAGTGTGGCGAAGGCGGATTGGTTTCCTGCTTTCATCCGAGGATGAGGGGCCCGGAAGGGCTCGTGTCGAGTCCTTCAGGGGCTCCGGGAGGAGGTGCCCGATGAGAACGCATTGGAGGCTGAGTGTTGCGATCCTGATCGCGGTGGGCCTGACCATGGGCCTGGGGAACGTGGGCGAAGCCGCGAAGTTCCCGGAGAAGCCGATTACCCTGGTGGTCCACGCCTCGGCGGGTGGGGGCAGTGACATCTTCGCCCGAACGCTGGCAGCCGCCTTCGAGAAGGAGAAACTGGTCCCCCAGCCGATCGTCGTGGAGAACAAGCCGGGCGGCAGCGGCGCCATCGCCTTTGCCTACGTCGGGGGCAAGAAGAAAGACCCCTACTACCTCCTCACGGCCGTGACCAGCTTCCTGACCACGCCCATCCTCAGGAAGTCACAAGTCACCTACAAGGATTTCACCCCGATCGCCAATTTCGCCTTTGACGAGTACGTGGTGATCGTCCGGGCCGAGTCGAAGTACAAGTCCATGAAGGACATCGTGAGCGACGCCAAGGCCAATCCCAAGAGGATCACCGTGGGGGGGACCCAACTGGGCTCGTCCGACTCGATCTGCGCGTACCTCATCGAGAAGGCGGCGGGGGTCCAGTTGAACTACATCGTGTTCAACAGCGGCGGGGAGGTCAATGCGGCCCTCATGGGCGGGCACATTGACATCGCCGTTGCCAACCCGGGCGAAGCCCTGGAGCTGGCGAAAGCGAACAAGGTGCGGACGCTCGGCGTCTTTTCGGAGAAGCGACTCGCCGGGGCCCCCGATGTCCCCACCCTGAAGGAGCAAGGGCTCAACGCCGTCTACGTGCAGAATCGGGGACTCGTGGCTCCGGCCGAGATCCCCGAGGAGGCGCGCAAGGTGCTGGAGGAGGCGCTCCTGAAATACACGAAGACCGACGTCTTCAAGAAATACGTCAAGGAGAACATGCTCTCCGAGGCCTGGATGGACGGCTCGACCTTTGGCAAGTGGCTGGACGGGGAACATGCCCGGTATCAGGAAGTGCTCAAGGCGATGGGCCTGTTGAAATAGCCACGAGGCCAAACCGGGCGGAGCGCGCGACGGCTGCTCCGCCCGGCCCGCTGTGCGCTTCGGCCTCCCCGTAGAGGAAAGGCAGGTCCGGCGATGCGACGGGCCGACCAGGTCACCGGCATCATCGTCTTGGTGTTCTCGCTCACCCTCATGGAAGGGTCCCGACGCCTGCCCCCCAGCGCCACATTCGGGCCGGGGGCCGGGTTCCTGCCCTTCTGGCTCGGGGCGCTCATGGCCGTTCTTTCCGCCCTGCTGCTGGTCAAGGCCTGCCTCCAGCCGGTGGCTTCGGCGGACACGGCCCTCTTTCCGAATCGCCGGGTGCTGATTCCGGTGGGGGCAACCATCGGGAGCCTGGCCGCCTATATTCTCGTGCTGGACCGGCTTGGCTTCCTGCTCGGCACGGGGCTCCTCACCGCGTTCCTGCTCGGCGTCGTGGAGCGCGAACGGTGGTTCACGACCGTACTGGTGGCCGTGCTGAATGCCGTTGGGCTGTATGTCGTGTTCCACCTGTTGTTGGGCGTGAGCCTTCCGAAGAGTGTCCTTGGTTTTTAGGGCAGCCATGCGCCTTTCGCGGGCTTCCGTTTCGCACGCGATCGCAGGCTGACGATACTGCACCGCAGCTCCATCGGTAAATTCGCCGCGCTGCGGGTGGGAAGAAATCCGATGGATGTCTTCCAGAACATTCTGATGGGCTTTCGGGTGGCCCTCTCATTCCAGAATCTCCTCTTCTGCTTCGTGGGCGTCACGCTGGGCACCCTGATCGGCGTGCTGCCGGGCATCGGACCGGTCACCGGCGTGGCGATCCTCATCCCCATCACGTTCGGCCTGAATCCCACCACGGCGATCATCACCATGGCCGGGGTCTACTATGGGGCCATGTACGGCGGGTCCACCACGTCCATTCTCATCAACGTCCCGGGCGAATCGTCGTCGGTCATGACCACCCTGGACGGCTACCAGATGGCCCGGAAGGGACGGGCCGGCCCCGCCCTGGGCATGGCCGCCTTCTCGTCCTTCATGGCGGGAACCCTTGCCGTGGTCCTGCTCACCTTCATCGCCCCTCCATTGGCCAGCGTCGCCCTCTCCTTCGGGCCGCCGGAGTATTTCGCCTTGACCTTCATGGGGTTGACCCTGGTGACCAGCCTGTCCGGGCAGTCCATGCTCAAGGGCATCATGAGCGGCGTCTTCGGCCTGATCGTGGCCTGTGTGGGCCTCGACGCCATCAGCGGCGAGGAGCGATTCACGTTCGGCAACATCTACCTGCTGGACGGGATGGGCTTCATCGGGGTGGCGGTGGGGCTCTTTGCCGTGGCCGAGGTGCTGGTCAACTTGGAAGAGCCGATGGAACAGGTGTTCGTCCAGACCGCGCTCAGCCTGCGGACCCTGTTCCCGAACCTGCAGGACTGGAAGGATTCGCTGGGACCCATCGGGCGAAGCTCTCTGCTGGGTTTTTTCATCGGCGTCCTGCCGGGGGCAGGGGCGACCATCGCCTCCTTCATGTCGTATGCGATGGAGAAGAAGCTCAGCAAACACCCGGAGAAGTTCGGTACCGGGATCATCCAGGGCGTGGCCGCGCCGGAAGGCGCCAACAATGCCGCCGCCGGAGGGGCGATGGTCCCGCTCCTGACCCTGGGCATCCCCGGCTCGGGGACCACGGCCGTGCTCTTGGGCGCGCTCCTCATCCATGGGCTGCGACCGGGTCCTCTGCTGTTCCAGAACAACCCCGATTTCGTCTGGGGCGTGATCGCCAGCATGTACATCGGCAACGTCTTGCTGCTCGTCCTGAATCTCCCGTTGGTCGGGATCTGGGCCAGCATGTTGCGCGTCCCCTACCGGATCCTCATGCCTCTCATCGTGACGATCTCCGCCGTGGGCGTGTTCGCCACGGACAACAATATCTTCGACATGTGGGTCATGTTCGCCTTCGGCATCATCGGGTACCTGATGCGCAAGCTCGAGTTTCCGGCCGCACCGGCGGTGCTGGGCCTGGTGCTGGGCCCCCTGGTGGAACGATCGCTTCGCCAGTCGCTGACCATATCGCACGGCGACCTGTCCATTTTCTTCACGCGTCCGATCTCTGCGCTGCTGACGATCTGCGCCCTGCTGTCGCTCTTCGCCCCTGTCGTTCGCGCCGTCTGGCAGTCGCGCAGGATGTCACCGATGGAGATGAAACCGTAATCCGGAGGAATGACCAAGGTTGCCGGAGAAGATCGCGCGTCTGGGGATGGAGCGGCCCCCCTGCCTGGTGCCCATGGAAGGAGCGAGGGCTGCCCGCGCGCCCCTGAAGCCGCTCACGGTCGTGTTTCGTCCAGCGTGATGTCGCACACCATTGGTCATTGAAAATTGGTCATTGGTCATTGTGATGTCGCAGACAGGAGGAAGCGACCATGCAGATTGCCGGGATCATCGGAGGCGCACGCAAGGTCGTCCGCATCCTCGCGCGGGTCAGGGAAGGGGAGAAGGTCCTGATCGCGGCCGACACCGACACCCCCGTGGTCGCCGAGGCGCTGGCGACGGCCGCGCTGGAGATCACCCCCGAGGTGGTGACCACGATGATGACGCCCCGGGCCGTGGATGGCGACGAGCCGCCGGCCGTCGTGGCGGCGGCCCTCCTGGCGGCCGAGGTGGCGCTCATACCCGTGAGCTACTCGATCAGCCACTCGACGGCCGTCCACACCGCGCTCACGCACGGGACCCGAGTCCTGTCGCTGCCGGCCACCACCCCCGACCAGCTCGTCCGGGGAGGCGCCGAGGCGGACTTCGAGGCGGCGTCGCCCATCGTGCGGAAGATGGGCGAGCGCCTGTCCGCGGCCTCCGCGGCGCATCTCACGACGCCGGCGGGCACCGACTGCACCTTCGACCTCCGCGGGCGCTCCGGGAACGCGCACGACTGCATCCTGGATCGCCCCGGCAAGTTCTCGGCCTTTCCCAATATCGAGGCCAACATCTCTCCCGTGGATGGAACGGCCGAGGGGGTGATCGTCTTCGACGGCAGCATTCCCAACCTTCGCCTGGGCCGCTTGCGCGATCCGGTGAGGTGCACGGTGAAGAAGGGGAATATCGTGAAGGTCGAGGGCGGCCCCGAGGCCGACATGATCCGAAAGGTGTGGGCCGGGATGAAGGATTCGGCGGTGTACAACATCGCGCAGCTGGCCATCGGCCTGAACCCCGCCATCCCCATGCTCACCGGTGTGTGGGCCCAGGACCATGGCGCCTTTGGCACCGTGCACATCGGCATCGGGACCAGCGCCAATCTCGGTGGAACGACGAAGGCGGCCTGCCACTTCGACGGCATGATGTACCGCCCGACACTGACGCTGGACGGTCGTGCGGTCCTGGAGGGTGGAGAGCTGCGAATCTAGTGCGGCGTCCCAGAAGTTCGCGGCATGAGGGGGCGCCCCCCGGAGAAAGGAGATCCCATGCACATTGACCCGCGGAAATGCGTGGCCTGCGGGAACTGCCTGGCCGTGTGCCCCGTCAGCGCCATTTACATTGATTCGGTGATCCGCCGCGCGACGGTCAACCTGGACGAGTGCGTGGAGTGCTACGCCTGCCACAACCGCATGAGCAAGGAGGACCTGAACCCTACCCTGGTCCGGACCATCCGGGGATTCTTCAAGCTGCTCCGGATCCGCTTCGACCCGGAGCCGGACGTGTGCCCCACCTCCGCCTTCGCGCCCCAGAAGCTGGCGTGGCCCCGCAGCATCCGCCAGGCCTTCAGCGATCCCTGCGTCCCGCACGAGAGCACGGGGGTCTACGGCCGCGGGACGGAGGAGGTCAAGACCAACGACGTCACGAACCGCGTGGGACCCGGCGAGGTGGGGTTCACCGTCGAGTTCGGGCGACCGGCGGTGGGGGCCCGGTTCCGGGAGGTGCAGGCGGTGACCATGGCCCTGGCCCGGATCGGCGCCACCTTCGAGAAGAACAACCCGGTCACGGCGCTGATGCCGGATCCGACGACCGGGGCCATCAACCCGGAGATCCTGGACGAGAAGGTGCTCTCCGCCATCGTCGAGGTGAAGACGCCGGAGGCGCTGCTGCCGGCCGTCCTCCGCACGGTGGAGGAGGTGTCGGCCACCCTGAACACCGTGGTCAGCGTGGGGGTGGCGGTCCGCTGCGACGGCGACGGCGAAAACCGCGTGGAGAAGGCGCTGGCCGGCGAAGGCTACCCGGTGTTCCGCGGCAAGACGAACCTGGGATTGGGCCGCCTCACGAACCCGGAGGCCCAGGCCAAGACAGCCGGGGCGGCCGCCCCGGCCGGGCGATAACCCCGATGTCTGACGGGAGCAGACGATGACCAACACCCTTCACCGCTATGGGCCTCCGGAAAGCTTCCGGGACGACTTCATCGTCTTCATCCGGAACTCCAATGGGCGGAACGACGTCGGCTCCATTCCGAAGCTCAAGGAGTTCCTGCGCACGGCGCTGCGGCACCGGCCGGTGACGATCTCGCAGTACCGGTTCGGCTCGACCGTCCGGCCGGCGGATCACCTGAACCCGCGCATCCACTGGACGCGGCCGGTCCAGGACCTGACGGCGGAGCAGATCATCGAGGCCATCACCAAGGATCACACCGTGGGGGCCATCTTCGACTCGGAAGCGGCCATGGAGGCCTTCCTGCGGGAGGTCAAGGCGGCCGACTGGGGTCTCTCGGTGAACGTGGCCGGCCTCACGGCCCCGGTGCACGCCTGCGCCAAGCGGGCCGGCATCGTCCGGCACAGCGTGGAATACTCGCTAGGCTTCCAGGGGGCGCTGGACCGGCTGCCGGAGCGGCCGGTGCTGGAGCTGTCCACCATGTGCGGCCACAGCATGCTGTCGCCGAACCTGGCGCGCAAGATGCTCGAGTGGGTCCGCGAGGGGCGCCGCACGCCCGAGCAGGCGGCCGCCTACCTGGGCCGGTTCTGCTCCTGCGGGATCTTCAACCCCGCCCGCGCGGTGCGCCTGCTGGAGGCGGCCCAAGGGGGGAACGGGTAGCCCGTGCCTGCCCGGCCGGGGCAGGGAAGATTTTCGGGCCGCGCTTGACAGAGCGTCCGTAAGAGTGGTAGACACAACGAAAATCTCGAAAAGTTTTTTCACGATACGAAAACCCTGGGGTCCCCGGCGGACCGGCCCGAACGCAGCGGAGGCTGTTATGCAGATAGACCACGGCAAGTGCGTGGCGTGCAGCAACTGTATTCCCGTGTGCCCGATGGGCGCCATCTATATTGACCCGGCCGTGAACCGGGCGACCGTGAATCTGGACGAGTGCGTGGAGTGCTTCACCTGCTATCGGGGGATGAGCAAGGAACACCTGAACCCGACCCTGGTGCGGACGATCCGGGGTGTTTTGAAATACCTCCGGATCCGCTTCGACCCCGAGCCGGACGTGTGCCCGACGGACGCCCTCACCCCCCAGGCGCTCACCTGGCCCCGCATCGTGCGCCAGGCCTTCAGCGATCCTTTGGTCCCGCACGAGTCCACGGGGATCCACGGCCGGGGCACGGAAGAGGTGAAGACCAACGACGTGACCGGCCGGGTGAACGAGGGCGAGGCGGGCTTCACCATCGAGTTCGGGCGGCCCGGGGTGGGGGTCCGGTTCCGGGACATCCAGAAGATGACCATGGCCCTGGCCCCGCTGCCGATCACCTTTGAGAAGAAGAATCCGGTGTTCAGCCTGATGAGCGACCCCGCCACCGGAACCATCCGCGAGGACATCCTGAACGAGAAGGTCCTCTCCGCCATCGTGGAGCTGAAGACGGCGCTGGAGCACGTGCCGCAGGTCCTCCAGGTGGTGGAGGAGGTCGCCCAGGATCTGGAGACCATCCTGTCCATCGGGGTGGCCACGCGCTGCGATGGCCAGGGGGACAACGCCCTGGAGCCGATGCTCAAGCGTGAAGGCCACGAGTTCTACCGCGGAAAGACCAACCTGGGCCTGGGCCGGCGGCCGGCAGCCGTCTCCGCCTGACCCGGCCCGCAGAGGAGCGATACGCCATGACCAACACGCTGCACCGGTTCGGGAGCCGGGACAGCCTTCGGGACGACTACATCATCTTCGCCATGGCGGCCCGGGGGATCAACGACCAGGGGGCCCCGCCGAAGCTGCAGACCTTCCTCCGCCTGGCGTTGAGACACCATCCCATCAACGTCGGCAACGCCGTCAAGGGGGGGATCTTCCGGGCCTCGAAAGCCCTCACCCCCCTGGCCCACTGGCGCCGCCGGGAGTTCATTGCCCCCGAGGAGGTCGTCGAGAGCGTGGACACCTGCACCACGGTCTCCGCGGTCTTCGACGATCCCGCGAACCTGGAGGCCTTCCTGACCGAGCTGAAGGCGGCCGACCTGGGCATCTCCATCAACATCGCCGCCCTCACGGACGAGGCCCGGACGTGCTGCCAGCGGGCCGGGATCACCCGCCACAGCGTCGAGTATTCCCTGGGGTTCCACGGGGACCTGAACCGGCTGCCGGACCGCCACGTCCTCGAACTCTCCACCATGTGCGGCCACGGGATGGTCGCCCACAACCTGGCCAAGAAGATGCTGGATTGGGTCAAGGAGGGGCGCCGGGATCCCCGGCAAGCCGCCACCTACCTCGCCAAATTCTGCACCTGCGGCATTTACAATACGACCCCACCTACCTCGCCAAATTCTGCACCTGCGGCATTTACAATACGACCCGGGCCATCCGCGTCCTCGAGGAAGCGCGGGTGGGGAAGTAGGAACGCCGTCCCCGCCGGGCGTCCGGTCCCCCAGATCCCGAGGGAGGCGAGGAGGGGAACGGGCGCGGCAGCCGTGGGGACGGTTGCCTTTGCGGCTGCAACCTGTGTACAGAGAGGAGGGGGCAGAATGCGTGCTGTGGGAGGCGTGGGCAGGCTTTTCCGCTGGGGGGGCATCCTGGCGCTCGGGCTCGTCCTCGTGGGGATCACGGGGGGGCAAGCCTGGGCTGCCACGGTCATCCGGCTCGGCCACGTGGCCTTTCCGGGCTCGCTCTTCGACATCGTGACCACCAGGTACGCCAAGGAGGTGAACGAGGCCCTCAAGGGCCGGGTGGAGATCAAGGTCTTCCACTCGAGCCAGCTTGGCACCGATGAACAGATGATCAAGGGGATCAAGGTCGGCGCCCCCGAGATGTTCATCCCGTCCACCATCATGAGCACGGTGGACCAGCGGTACGGCGTCTTCGAGATGCCCTACATCATCGTCAATCGTGCCCACATGAAACGGGTGACGGAGCACGCCCAGGTTCAGAAGGCCCGCTTCGAGGGGCTCCCGGCCAAGGGGATACGGCTCCTCGGGGTGTGGGAGCACGGCTTCCGCCACATCACCAACACCGTCCGGCCCATCGTGAAGCCCGACGACTTGAAAGGAATCAAGCTTCGGGTGCCCGGCGGCATCTGGCGGGTCAAGATGTTCAAGGCGTATGGGGCCAACCCATCGCCCATGCCCTTCGCCGAGGTCTACTCGGCCCTTCAGTCCGGCGTGATGGATGCGCAGGAGAACCCCTTCCCGCAGATCTGGTCGGCCAAGTTCCACGAGGTTCAGAAGTACCTCTCCCTGACCGGCCACGTCTATTCCCCCGCCTACCTGGTGGTGGGCGAGGAGTTCTGGCAGAAGCTCCCCAAGGATGTCCAGGCGACGATTGCCAAGATCTCCTGGGGGATGGGGGACTTTGCCCGTTCGGAGGGCGAGCGGTTGGACAAGGAACTGATGGCGAAACTGGCCCCCCCGATGAAGGCCAACGAGGTGGACAAGGAGGCCTTCATCAAGGCGTCGGCGGCCATCTATGAGGAGTTCGGCACGCAGGTGGCTGGGGCCGCCGAACTGATCAAGCTGTTCCAGTCGCTCCGGTAGCCGTGCCGTCACGAAGGTCCCCGGCGCTCCTCCTGGGGGGAGGAGCCC
>JACQXP010000106.1:43939-45700 GCA_016208645.1 Candidatus Methylomirabilota bacterium
GGGGTCCAGGGGTATGGAACGAGCCTTCCGGCGGTTCATTGACCTCGTGGAGTGGTGGGCGATCCTCCTCCTGGTCCTGATGGTGGTGGTGGTCTCGCTGGGGGTCTTCTTCCGGTATGTCGTGAATGCGGCCCTCGTGTGGTACGACGAGTTTGCGGGATACCTGCTGGTCTGGCTCACGTTCTCCGGGACCATTGTTGCCAGCTACCGGCGTCGCCATATCGGCTTCGACCTGTTGATGAACCGGTTGTATCCCCCGGCGAGGAGCATCCTGGAGTTCGTCAGCGAACTCTGCATCCTGGGATTCCAGGTGGTGCTCGTGTGGTACGGCTGGCTGCTCACCAGGAAGATGGGGGATGAAACGGCCGTGTCCCTGGAGTGGGTGCGGATGGGCTGGGTCTACAGCGTGCTGCCCATTGCGGGGGGACTCATGCTCGTCATCAGTCTCATGCGGCTCCTGCGCATCGTGTCCGGCACAGACGACCAGCCGGGAGGGGAAGAGGCATGGAGTGGCTCATCCTCGGAGTGATCGTCCTCCTCACGGTCATCAACGTCCCGATCGGGTTCGGCCTCAGCATCACCACCATCATCCTCTTGTTGTGGAAGCAGTCCGCGTCCCTCAGCATCGTCCCCCTGAACCTCTTTTCCGGGGCCTCCAGCTTTCCGCTCCTGGCCATTCCCCTCTTCATCCTGGCCGGGGGCCTCATGGAGACGTCGGGGATCTCCCTTCGTCTGGTGAACCTGGCGAACAGCCTGGTGGGGTTCGTCCGGGGCGGGCTGGCCATGGTCACGGTCGTCGCCACCATGATCCAGAGCGAGATCTCGGGCTCCTCCGTCGCCGACGCCGCGGCCATCGGAAACGTCGTGATCCCGGCCATGGAGAAGCGCGGCTACCCCCGGGCGCTCAGCGCCGCCATCGTCTCGAACGCGGCCTCGGCGGCCATCCTGATCCCTCCCTCGATCCCGATGATCATCTACGCCTGGATGGCGGAAACGTCGGTGGCCAAGCTCTTCTTCGCCGGATTCCTGCCGGGGGCCCTGGCCTGCGGCGCGATGATGGCCCTCAGCTACTATTACGCCCGCAAGTACAACCTGCCCGTGGAGCAGAAGTTCTCCGTGCGCCACGTCGGAAAAACGACCGTGGAGGCGGTCTGGGCGCTGTCGATCCCCGTGGTGATCTGGGGCGGGATCTTCCTGGGGGTCGCCACGGCCACGGAGGTTGCGGCCCTGGCCGTGCTGGCGGCATTCGCGATCGGTGTCTTCATCTACCGCGAGTTGCCCGTGCGGCAGATCGTCCGGATCCTGAAGGAGTCGTCCGGCCAGACCGCCACGGTCATGCTCATCGTGGCTTCCTCGGCGGTGCTGGGCTGGTATCTGACCAGCGAGCAGATCCCCCAGAAGTTCGCCCGGATGATCCTGGAGACCACCTCCAACAAGTACCTGATCCTGTTCTTCCTCAACATCTTCTTCTTCGTCGCGGGGATGTTCCTCCACAGTGCGGCGGCCATCATCCTGATTGTCCCCATCGTGATGCCCCTCATCCGCCAGATCGGTGTGGACCCGATCCATTTCGGGATCATCGTCACCATCAACCTCGGAGTGGGGCAGCAGACCCCGCCGGTGGCGACGGTCCTGTTCACGGTCGCCGCCATCGCCAGGCTGCCCTTCTGGAAGGTCTTCGAGGCGGGGTGGCCCTTTACCCTGGTGCTGGCCCTGGTGACCCTCCTGGTGACCTACGTACCGTGGATCAGCATGGGCCCG
>JACQXP010000107.1 GCA_016208645.1 Candidatus Methylomirabilota bacterium
CCGGGGGCGAGCGCAGCTTTTCGCCATGCTGCCGCGGTACCAGGACGTCAAGGAGTTCGTGCTGAACCTGGGATACCTGCTGGGCCTCCGGGCCGAGCCGCCGGCCTTCGATCGCTTCAGCTACATCGAGAAGGCGGAGTATTGGGCGGTGATCTGGGGCTCCGTGATCATGGCGGGAACGGGCTTCATGCTGTGGTTCGAGAACCTGACGCTCCGGTATCTGGCCAAGTGGGTCCTCGACCTGGCCACGTTGATCCACTACTACGAGGCGTGGCTCGCGACCCTCGCCATCCTCGTCTGGCACTTCTACTCGGTGATCTTCAATCCCGACGTGTACCCCCTGAACTGGACCTGGCTGACCGGAAAGATCTCCGAGGAGAGCCTCCGGCACGAGCACCCCCGCGAATACGACCGGCTGCGCGAGCGGGGAGAAGTCTAGCTCTGGAGGAGAAGCGTCAGGCGGAAGACGGAATGCGTGAGCCCCCCCTCCCTGACCCTCCCCCGCGCCGGGGGGAGGGGAGGGTGGGGGCGGGAGACCTGAAGCGTGAAAGGTGAGGCGTGATCCGTGAGAAGTGAAGCGGGGAGCGTCAGGCGTGAGGGCCTAATGGCGGAAGGCGGAAGGCAGAAAGCAGAAGGCGACCGGGGCGCGCGGCGGGCCGTTCACTGCGCGCCGCATGCGGCCTGGCTCCTGACGGTGACCGCGATGGCGTTGGCCCTCCTTTTCTTCGCGGGGGCGGCCTCCCTCGCAGCGGAAAGGGCGGCGGGGCTGACCGATCGGGAGTGCCTGCGGTGCCACGGGGACCCGGCCCTCACCCGGGCCCAGCCCGGCGAGCGGGGGCGGACCATGTACGTGGACCGCGCGGTCCTGGCGCGGTCGCGCCACGGCACGATAGCCTGCACGGGATGTCATACGGGGACCGCCAAACTTCCGCACGAGGCGAAACTCCCGCGGGCCGACTGCACCACGTGTCACCAGCGGGAGGCAAAGGCGTATGCGGGCAGCATCCACGGGCGGGGCCTGGCCAAGGCGGATGCCGACGTTCCGACCTGCCAACGCTGCCACGGTGGGCACGGCATCCTCGCCGTGAAGGATCCGGCGTCGCCCGTGCGGCCCCTGCGCCAGGCGAGGATCTGCATGGAATGTCACGCCGACACCCGGATCACCGCTCGCCATCCGGAGATGCCGAACGTCCTCCTCATCCGGGCCTATGCCGACAGCGTGCACGGGCTGGCCGTGAGCAGGAAGGGCCTGGGGGTGGCCCCCACGTGCACGGGGTGTCACGGGACGCACGATCTCAGTCCCGCGGACGACCCCGGCTCGCCCGTTCACCGCATGAACGTGGCCGAGACGTGCGGGGGGTGTC
>JACQXP010000064.1 GCA_016208645.1 Candidatus Methylomirabilota bacterium
CCGGGGGATTATAGCCAGCCATGCCCTCTGGCGCCACCTGAATGCGGGGGCCAGGGGACGGGGCACCGGAAGAAATGGGGGCCGTGTCTCCTTGACGGGCCGGAGTATGTTTGATAGCGTCCTTGAGTGATGCGGCACAGGCATTCACGAACGGACCTGTGAATTCTCCGGATCCAATGACCAATGACCAATTTCCAATGACCAATGATGGTGGGCGCGCACAGCGCGCCGTCAAGGAGTATCACGGAGATACCATCCGCGCTTGGTCATTAGTCATTGGGATTTGGTCATTCCCGCGATTATTTGCGAACGTGTTCGCGAATAATCCGGGTTGACACCCTGAGGAGGGTTGGACGCATGCACGATGTAATCATCCTGGGATCCGGGCCGGCGGGACTCACGGCGGCGCTCTACGCGGCCCGGGCCCACCTCAAACCCCTCGTGGTGGACGGGCACGAAGCCGGCGGGCAACTCACCCTGACCACGATGGTGGAGAACTACCCGGGCTTTCCCGACGGGCTCATGGGTCCCGACCTGATCGCCTCCATGCGGAAGCAGTCGGAGCGGTTCGGCGCGGGGTTCCGGCCGGGCAACGCCACGGCCGTGGACCTCTCCCGCCGGCCGTTCCGGGTCACCATTGACGGAGCGGTGGAGGAGTGCCGGGCGCTCATCATCGCCACCGGCGCATCGGCCAAGCTCTTGGGGCTCCCATCGGAGCGAAAGCTGATGGGACACGGGGTCTCCACCTGCGCCACCTGCGACGGCTTCTTCTTCCAGGATCAGGAGATCATCGTTGTGGGGGGCGGCGACTCGGCCATGGAGGAGGCGATCTTCCTCACCAAGTTCGCCCGGCGGGTGAGCGTGCTCCATCGGCGGGACAAGCTCCGGGCCTCCAAGATCATGCAGGAGAAAGCCTTCAAGAATCCGAAGATCGATTTCACCTGGGACTCGACCATCCAGGAGATCCTGGACGTGCGCGAAGGGAAAGTGACGGGCGTCCGGATCCGGCACCTCAAGACCTCCCAGATCACGGAACGGCCGGTGGACGGGATCTTCATCGCCATCGGACACAGCCCCAACACCCAGATCTTCCGCGGCCTCCTGGAGATGGACGAGGTGGGATACATCACGACGCAGGACGGGACCAAGACCAGCGTGCCCGGCGTCTTCGCGGCGGGCGACGTGCAGGACCGCGTGTACCGGCAGGCGGTCACCGCGGCCGGCTCCGGGTGCATGGCCGCCATAGACGCCGAGCGGTTCCTGGAGCACGGCGCTCACTAGCGGGAACGGAAATGTCGTGCCGGCCGGTCCCGCGTCCTCATGCTCCTCTCCCCGCCGGGGAGAGGGGAGGGTGAGGGGGAGTGACGTGAGCGAGGGCAAGGATCCCGCCCGGAAGAAGATCCTCATCATTGATGACGAGGAGGACCTGTGCCTCCTGGCGGCCCACGCCCTGACCATGGAGCGAACCGACCTCGAGGTCATCAATGCCCGGGACGGCCTGTCGGGCATCCAGCGAGCCAAAACGGAGCAGCCGGCCGCCATCATCCTGGATGTCATGATGCCAAAAATGGACGGGTACGAGGTGTGTCGCCGACTCAAGGCGGATCCGACGACCCGGGACATCCCGGTGGTCATGCTCACCGCCAGCAGCGATCCACACCTGAGCCAGAAGGCCTTTGAGGCCGGGGCCGTCGCCTGCCTCACGAAGCCGTACCAGCGGGGAACCCTGGTGAACTGCATAGACATGGCCCTGGCCAGCGTCGAGCGCGCACGCCGGCGGTCCGCCTGATCCGACGACGTCCCCGCGCCGCCGTGCTCCCGGTCTTCGACTCGCGCGCACCCGCACACCCGATTGCACATGGACGCCCAGATCGGTCTGGCTCGCGCCCTGGTCCCGCTCACCGTCGCGCTGCACGTCCGGATCCCCGGCGATCATCCCTCGGTCGCCGCCCTGGGCGAGGAGCGCATGGGCTCCGCCGCCCTGGTGGATTCCCAGGGCATCCTCCTGACGGTGAACTACGTGGTCATGGGGAGCCGGGAAATCGTGGCCACGTTCTCCGACGGGCGGCGCTTCCCGGCGGAGATCACGGCGCAGGATTTCGAGAGCGGGATCGCGGTGCTCCGCATCCCGGTCCGCGACCGTCCGGCGGCCATCCTGGGGGACTCGCGCCACCTGGCCCCGGGACAGGAGGTGTTCGTCCTGGCCAGCGCCGGGCCGACGGTCCGGCGCGTGGGCAGTGGCGTGATCACGGACCTCGGGCCCTTCGACGCCTACTGGGAATACATGCTCGACTCGGCCATCCAGACCTCCGCCTTCAATCCCGGCTTCGGCGGCGGCCCGCTCTTCGACATCCACGGGCGGATGATCGGTGTCACGTCGCTCAATCTGGGCCAGGTGGGCCGCTTCAGCCTGGCGATCCCGGTCCACCTCTTCACCGAGCATCGGGGTGACCTGCTCCGCTTCGGCCGGGTGCGGGACCGGGTCCGCCGGGCCTGGATCGGATTCTATCCCCAGCCGGCGGAGTCGGGGATCGTGGTGGCGGGGGTGGTGCCGGAGGCGCCGGCCTCCCGGTGCGGGATCCAGGAGGGGGACGTGATCCTGGCGGTCAACTTCCGCGAGGTCACCAGCCGGCAGGAATTGTATCAGGAGATGTGGAGGCACGCGGCGGGGGAGCCGCTGCGCTTCAGCATCCTGCGGGACGGCCGGCGCACCACCATCGAGGTGGTGGGGCAAGACCGGGCCGAGTTCTATCGCTAGGTCCGGCGGCCACACACGGATCAGGGACGGGGGATCGCATGCCATCCGAGATCCCAGCCGACAGGCTGCGGGGCATTCTGGAGATCGTCCGGCTTGCCAATGCCGAGACGGACCTCGGCGCCCTGATCAGCCTGATCACCCAGCAGGCCTGTTCCCTGTTGGAGGCGGATCGGGGGTCGCTGTACCTCCTCGACAAGGAGACGGGGGAGCTCTACTCCTCCATGGCCCTGGGCCTGTCGGGCAAGACGATCCGGTTGAAGCTGCATCAGGGGGTCGCCGGCCTGGTGGCGGCCGCGGGCCAGTCCATCATCCTGGACGACGCCTACAGCGACGCTCGCTTCTACCGGTCCGTGGACGAGGCGACCGGGTACCGGACCCGTCAGATCCTGTGCGTCCCCATCAAGAACCGGCGCGGCGACGTCCTGGGCGCCTTGGAGCTGCTGAACAAGCGCACCGGAAATTTCACGCCGCAGGACGAGGAGCTGCTGAGCCTTCTGGCCTCCCAGGTGGGCATCGCGTTGGCCAATGCCCAGCTCTACGAGGGTCTCCGCACCACCCTGGACCGGCTCTCCCGCCTGATGAAGGTCGGGGCCGCCATCAGTTCAGAGCTGGACCTGGACGCCCTCCTCCGGATCATCTCGCAGACGACCTCTCACCTGCTCCAGGCGGAGCGGAGCAGCGTCTTCCTGGTGGACCGGGCGCGGGGGGAGCTATGGTCGCGGGTGGCGGAGGGGCTGGACCGCCAGGAGATCCGCATCCCGCTGGGGGCCGGGATCGCCGGCACGGTGGCCGCCACGGGGGCGCCGGTCCGGATCAGCGATGCCTACACCGACCCGCGCTTCAATCCCGAGGTGGACAAGCGGACTGGCTACCAGACCCGGAACATCCTGTGCGCCCCCATGCGGAACGCGCGGGGGCAGGTGATCGGGGTCTTCCAGGTCCTGAACAAGCGGGGCGGGGATTTCAGCGCATTGGATGAACAGCTCCTGGCGAGTCTTTCCTCCCAGGCGGCCGTGGCCGTGGAGAACGCCCGGCTCCACGACGAGGTGCAGCGGGCGTACGCCCAGCTCCAGGCCCTGGACAAGATGAAGGCGGACTTCCTCAACACCATCTCCCACGAGTTGCGGACGCCCCTGGCGCCCATCCTGGGCTATACCGAGATCCTCCTGTCCGGCGGCATGGGGACGCTGCCGAGTAGCTGTCTTCGGGGCGTCCAGGCCATCGAGGAGAGCGCCAAGCGCCTCCTGGCCCTCATCGAGAACTTGCTGGTCTTCGTCCGCCTGGACCAGGGGGAGATGGCACTCCAGCGGGAGCCCGTGGATGTCTCCTCGCTGATCGGCCGGGTCGCGGAGGCGTTCCAGCCCAAGGTCGAGGAGTGGAAGCTGACGCTTGTCCGTGAGGTGGCGGACGGGCTCCCGCCGGTGATGGCGGACCCCCAGGAGTTGACGGTGGCCCTCAGCCACCTGGTGGACAATGCGACCAAGTTCACGCCGGCCGGCGGCCGGGTGACGGTGACGGCGCGGCTGGTGGCAGGGGACGGCGGGACGGCGGCCGTGGAGATCGCAGTCCAGGATACCGGCATCGGCGTCGCGACGGAACACCTGGGCAAGATCTTCGAGCGGTTCTACCAGGTGGATGGATCGCTCACGCGGCACTTCGGCGGCATGGGCATCGGCCTGGCCGTGGTCAAGCAGATCCTCGAGGCCCATGGTAGCCGCGTGATGGTGGAGAGCGAGCCCGGCCTCGGGTCCACCTTCCGGTTTGCGCTGCCGGCGGCCGCTTGAAGCAGCGTTCGGCTGTTCGGCGGTTCGGGAGTTCGGTGGGACGGGAACGGTCCCCGCCTGCCGCGACGGCGCGGGCAGGGAACTGCCGAACGGTCGAACTGCTGAACGATCTTCGTCTGATGGCCTCTCCACCGACATTTGGACTCGGGACAACAGGAGTGACCCGCCTATGAATCCTGATCAGGTCCTGGTCCGTGCAGACGTGGCGCGGCCGTTCTGTCAGCAGGTTTTCGAGGCGGCCGGCCTGTCCGAAGACGACGCGTTTCTGGTGGCCGACGCCCTGATTGATGCCGACCTGCGGGGGGTGTCCACGCACGGCCTGGTGCGGTTCCCGATCTATGTCACCCGCTTGCGCAAGGGGTTGGTGAAGGCGAAGCCCCAGATGCGGGTGGTGCGAACCAGGGGTGCGACGCTGGTCCTGGACGGCGACCACGGCTTCGGCCAGGTGGTGTGGGCGGAGGGGATGCGGCGGGCGGTGGGCCTCGCCCGGGAGCACGGCGTGGGGCTCTGCGCCGTCCGGAACGGCACGCACCTGGGCGCCCTCGCCTACATCGCGGCGATGGCGCTGCCCCACCAGATGATCGGGATCACGCTGACCATCACCAACCCGGTGATCGCGCCCTGGGGCGGGGTGGTCCCCAAGCTGGGGAACAATCCGCTGGCGGTGGCCGTCCCGGCCGGCAATCGTCCCCCCGTCATCCTGGACATGGCGTGCAGCCAGGTGGCGCGTGGGAATCTCATCCTGGCTTCGAAGCTGGGGAAGACGATCCCGTCCACCTGGGCGCTGGATCCGCGGGGGCAGCCGACCCAGGATCCCGACGCGGGCCTCAAGGGATCGCTCATGCCGGTGGGCGGGCACAAGGGCGTAGGCCTGGCCCTCGTGGTGGCTATCCTTGGGGGCCTGCTGGCCGGGGCGCCCTTCGGTGCGGGGTGCGGGGACATCTTCGACATGACGCGGCCGCAGCGCTTCGGCCACCTGGTGATGGCCCTGGACATCGCCGCCTGCGGTCCGCTGCCGGAGTTCCTCCAGGCCATGGACGGGATGATCCGCGACCTGAAGGGCTCGCCCCGCGCCGAGGGCGTGGAGGAGATCTGGATGCCCGGCGAGATGGAGATGCGGCGACGGGAAGAGCGCCTGCGCGACGGATTCCCGGTGAGCCGGGTCGTCCTGGACGAGGTCCGCGCCGTGGGGGCGGAGTTCGGTGTCTCCTGGCCTGTGTGAGCGGCCGTCTACCCTGATGGCCCTGGCCCTCGCGCAACCACACTGATCGCCGATACGCGATTTTCATAATCCCCCCCTCTCCCGGGGACCCGTTGCTCTTCCCAATGCAACGGGTGATGGGAAAGGGCACCGGCGAGGCGGCCGACCTGGAGTTGCTCAAGACCGTGCGGAAGGCCGTCCCCGACACGCCCCTCTTCGTCGGCAGCGGCGCCACGCCCGCGACGGTCCGCACACTCTTCGAGATCGCCGACGGCGCCATCGTCGGCACCGCCGTCAAGCGCGACGGGAAGCTTGCCAACCCGATAGACCCCGCCCGCGTCGAGCGCCTGGTCCGCGCCGCTAGCTAGCCCCGTTTCAATCCCCGGAGTGGCACGACTCTTTTCAGGAGTCTCGGCGGTGCAGCCGGTCAGATGAGGGGGTGCTTGACTCGGCGAGGGAAGGTGGTACATTTGAAGAGCCGAGAGCCGAGAGCCGAGAGCCGAGAGCGGCGACCGCCAACTGGATCAGGAGGGTCCGGGTACCGGAGAGGGGCCAAACGGAAACCTGGGCAAATCACGGAGGGAGATACGGTGACCTAACTGCTGGAAGAACCTGGGCGGGGCAGATGCCCGGGGGAGGTGTGTCATGGCCATGGTGAAGCGGTTGCAAGAGCTTCTGGATTCCAGTGGGGTCAAGTACGAGGTGTCTACCCACCGGGAGGCGTACACCAGCCAGGAGATCGCCGCGGCCTGCCACGTGTCCGGCAAGGCCATGGCCAAGGTGGTCATGGTCAAGCGAGGCACGGGGTTCGTGATGGCCGTCCTGCCGGCCGCATGCAAGGTGGGCGTGGATCGCCTCGAAAAGATCTTCGGCACTTCCGGCATCACCATCGCGCGCGAGCACGAGTTTGCCGGGCTGTTCCCCGACTGCGACACGGGGGCGATGCCGGCCTTCGGCAATCTGTACGGGCTGGAGGTGTACGTGGACGAGGAGCTGGCCAAGTGCCCGCAGATCACGTTCCAGGCGGGAAATCACCACGAGCTGGTGAGCATGAGCTACGCCGACTTCAGCCGCCTGGTGCAGCCCAAGGTGGCCGAGTTCTGTTCCCACGCGTGAGCGGCCGCGCGATCCGCTATCTCAAGCCAAGCCCAGAGAAGGCGGTGGCAGTCTTGCCGCATCCTACGAATCTCCACCACCTTCTCTCCGCATGCCTGCCCAGGAACACCACGGCCTGCAGCCCGGCCGTGGTTTTCGTTCTCATCATACCGTCCAGTGCGGTCTCCCTTAGGCATTGGCGCCTTAGCGGTTGAAAAGAGGAGGTCTTTGCGTGCGCGGAAAACCGGTGAGCGCCTCCAGCGTAGTCCTGTCGCGGGTCATGCATCCGAACGATGCCAGCTACATGGGGACGGTGCACGGCGGGGTCATCCTGCGCATGCTGGACGAGGCCGGCGGCATGGCCGCCGTCCGCCTTGCCCGGAAGCCGGTGGTCACCGCGGCCATAGACAGCATGAGTTTCCTGGCCCCCGTGTATGTGGGGAACCTGGTGACGGCCAAGGCATCCGTCAACAGCGTGGGCAAGACCTCCATGGAGGTGGGGGTGCGGGTCGAGGCGGAAGACCTCCTCACCGGCAAGGTGGTCCACACCGCGTCCGCCTACCTCGTGTATGTGGCGGTGAGCCAGCGCGGGAGGTCCATCCAGGTTCCACCGCTCGTCCCCGTGACTGCGGACGATCGGCGGCGGATGGCCGCGGCCGAGCTCCGGCGCAAGGAGCGCGCCGCCCGCCGCATGGCCGGTCGCACGGGCCAGTAAGGCGCACCGGACAATCTCCCCGGCGACGGCCCGCCGGCTGGACGCCGTCCGGCCTGAGTTGGTATGATGCCCGCCCGCACGGGCTGGGCGGTTTGAAAGCCGGGAGGCTGGGACGCTTGGAGGCGAAACGGCTGGAAGCTCCCGGCTTCCTGGCCTCCGAGCCGCCAAGCGAATTTCTGCAGTTGACAGGAGGCTTTCCGATGGTGTCCCTCGACGACCTGAAGGCCCTGTCCCGCCCCGCCCAGACCAAGATCGTCCTCTTGGTGCTGGACGGCCTGGGCGGCCTGTCCCGCGCCGGCGACGGCAAGACGGAGCTGGACGCGGCCCGCACCCCCAACCTGGATAGGCTGGCGGCACAGGGCAACCTGGGCCTGGCCGATCCCGTCGCGCCCGGCATCACGCCGGGCAGCGGGCCGGGTCATCTCGGCCTCTTCGGATACGACCCCCTCCGGTACCGGATCGGACGCGGCGTCCTGGAAGCGGTCGGGATTGACCTGGAGATGACGGAGCGCGACCTGGCGGCGCGCGGCAATTTCTGCACCGTGGATGCCAAGGGCCTCATCACCGACCGCCGCGCCGGACGCATTCCCACGGAGCGCTGCGCCAGCCTCACCCCACTCCTGGAGAAGATCGGGATCCCGGGGGTGGAGCTGATCGTGCGACCGGTACGGGAACATCGCTTCGTCGTGCTCTTCCGTGGGGATGGCGTGGAGGAGGGCCTGTCCGAGACGGATCCGCAGGAGATCGGGAAGCCGCCACTGCCGGTGCAGGCCGAGGCCCCGCAGGCCAAGAAGGCGGCCGACATCGCCAACCGGTTCGTCGCCGAGGCCCGGCGGGTGCTGGCGGCCGAGCATCCGGCCAACATGGTCCTGCTCCGCGGGTTTTCCAAGTACCCCCGGCTGCCGAAGCTCACCGAGATCTACGGCGTCCGGGCGGCCGTCATCGCCGTGTATCCCATGTACCGGGGCCTGGCCAAGCTGGCGGGGATGCAGGCGGTGAAGACCGGGGACACGGTGGCCGACGAGTTCGCCACCCTGGAATCCGTGTTTGGCGACTTCGATTTCTTCTTCCTTCACGTCAAGAAGACCGACAGCGCCGGCGAGGACGGGAACTTCGACAAGAAGGTGTCCATCATCGAGGAGGTGGACGCCGAGATCCCGCGACTCCTGGCGCTCGCACCCGACGTCCTCGTCGTGACGGGCGATCATTCCACGCCGGCGACCTTCAAGGCGCACAGTTGGCACCCGGTCCCCGTGCTGCTCTGGTCCAAGTGGTGCCGGCCGGACGGCGCCGCGCGGTTCACGGAGCGGGAGTGCCGGTACGGGAATATCGGCCACATCCGCGCGGCCGAGCTGATGCCGCTGGTCATGGCGCACGCGGAGCGCCTGACCAAGTTCGGCGCCTAACGATTTCGGATGTCGGATTTCGAATTTCGGATTGCCGATCCCCTATCGCCGGCGGTGATCCGGAGATCTGATCGGTGAAGTCATGGCGCTGCGGGTGCTGGCGGTCGCGGACATTCACGGCCACCGGTCACTCCTCCGGGTGATCCAGCAGGAGGTGACCCGGCACACCCCGGATGTCACCATTGTGGCCGGAGACCTGACGAACTACGGGGATGCGGCAGAGATCCAGCGGGTGCTGGATGCCATCCCGGGTCGGGTCCTGGCGATTCCGGGAAACCTGGACCTGCGCCGGGCGTTCGAGGCGGGCATCGCCAAGAGTCACGCTGAAAGCGTGGCCGGGAAGCAGATCGAGATTCAGGGGGTGAGGATTGCCGGCCTGTTCGATCAACTGAGCGCGTGCGAGATGCTGGTGCTCCACGAACCTCCAGTGGGCCTCCTGGACGACGTGGGCAGGGGACGGCATATCGGCTTTCCCGAGCATTTCAGAGCGCTGGATCGGCTCCGGCCCGCGGTCCTGCTCTGCGGTCACTGCCACGAATCGCCCGGCGTGGTGACCTACGGTGGCACCACCGTGGTCAATTGCACCCTCGGCAGCGGCGGCCACGGCGCCCTGGTGGAACTGGATGGCGACCTGGTAGCTGCCCGGCTGCTTTAGACACCCAGGGAATGACCAAATCCCAAGGTTTCATGCGCGACGCGCTGAAGGATCGGGTGGCCGTGATCACCGGCGCCTCCAGCGGGATCGGGCGGGCTGCGGCGCTGGCCTTTGCGCGGGAGGGGGTGCGAGTCATCCTGGGTGCCCGTCGAACGGATCGCCTGCAGGAAACGGTCGAGGCAATCCGAAGTGCGGGCGGCACGGCGCGTTCCCTCCAGACCGACGTGACCCGGCCGGCAGAAGTCACACGACTGGTACGAGAGGCAGTCACGGCCTTCGGCCGGCTGGATATCCTGGTCAACAATGCGGGACTCGGGTATTTCGGCCGCCTGGAATCCATGCCCATAGACGAAGCTCGGCACCTCTTCGAGGTGAACGTCATGGGCACGCTCTATGGGATCCAGGCCGCCGTGCCGATCATGCGGTCGCAGCAGTCGGGACACATCATCAATGTTGCGTCAGTGGTGGGGAAGCGGGCCACCCCAGGCAGCGGGGTCTATTCCGCCACGAAGTTCGCCCAGGTGGGACTCTCCGAATCGCTGCGGCTGGAAGTCGCCGACGCGGGCATTCACGTGAGCGTGATCTGTCCGGTCTCGACCATGACCGAGTTCTTCGAGGTCGCGGCGTCGCGCTCGCCGCTGAAATTCGACCCCACCGGCCCGACGTATACCCCAGAGCAGGTGGCGGAAGTCATCGTGCGGTGCGCTCGTCGGCCCCGCACCGAGGTCATCGTCTACCCACCGGCGCGCCTGATGGTGATCCTGAATGCCGTGTCCCCCTGGCTGATGGATCGGGTGCTGGCAACGTACTGGAAGAAGATCCGTCCTGGCCTGTAAATGGACCGCCCTGGGGGGAGGCATTCGCCTCGGGGCGTGTCAGGTGCGGAGGGGAGGATCCATGGTGACAGAGGGCGGTGTCAGGGGCTGGACCTCGGCGACGCTGGAGGAAATCTGGCGGGAGAACACCACAGCCCGCAAGGCACTCCTCGACGAGGTTCGGGGGTTGTCCGAGGCGCAGCTCGCGTTTCAGCCTGCGCCGGGCAGGTGGTCCATCGGGGAGATCCTGGATCACCTGTGTCTGGCGGAGCGGAGTATCACGCGAGTCGTCTCCAAGATCCTCCAGCAGGCGGCTGGCCGCGGCCTGATCGGTGAACCTGGGAGCATGGACGTGCCGCCGTATCGGATCGACCTGGCGACGTACAACCGGCCGGCCGCGGCACCCCAATCCGTCCGGCCCTCGCCGGAACAGCCCCTGGATCGGCTGTGCTCCGGGCTCCAGGAGAGCCGGGAGCGCCTGCTGGAGGTGACCGGCCGGGTGGATGGGCGGGTGGTCGGCAACGTCACGATCCGTCATTTCCAGCTCGGCGACTTGCACTTCTATCAGTGGCTGGCCCTGGAGGGTGCCCACGAGGCGAAGCATCTGGCCCAGATCCGCCAGGCCAAATCGCATCCGGATTTCCCGAAGGACTGAGGTTGCGGCGAGACGGCGAAATCGTTCGGGTGTTCGGGGGTTCGAGAGTTCGGTCGTTCGAGAACTACCGAACCACCGAGCGGTCGAACTCCCGAACGTCGTCTTCCGGAGCGACCGACCAGGAAATTTCTGAATCGAGAGACGATGCCCGCACCCTTGTCTGCCATCCTCTTTCCGGCGATACCCCGTCGCATCCCGTACGAGCGCGGCATCACCATCGCGCTGCGGACTGCGCACCTGATGACGTCCGGGCTCCTCCTGGGGGGACACGCGTTCGACGTTGCTCCCCACCGGCTGATCATTTTCTTGTACCTGACCATCGCCAGCGGTGCCGGGATGGTTTTCCTTGAACTGTACTCCTCGTGCCGGTGGATCTACCTGGGCAAGGGGGTCATGGTCAGCCTGAAGGTTGCCCTGCTCCTGGCGACGGGCATCTGGTGGGAGCAGCGAGTGGTGTTCCTCTTGCTCGTGGTGCTGGTCGGCTCCGTCGGATCACACATGCCGGCCCGGTTTCGCTATTACTCGTTCATTCACGGGCGCGTCATTTCCGACCCAGGCAGGGTTCCAATCGGCGCGCCGGTGTCAACCTGGCGCCAGTGAGGTCGCGGCTGCGGACAGGTTCTCTGCCGGTTCGGAAGCACCCGGGATGCCATTCTTGAAAGGGGCCGCGTGGAGTACCGGCGGCTGCATGGCTGGGACGTCACACCGCAGGAGGCCATCCGCATCCAGCGGGACCTCCGCGCCCGGCTCGTCGCCCGCGATGATGGCCAGCCGGACTTTCACACCATCGGGGCCATGGACGTTTCCTACGACAAGCGGTCGCCGTGGCTGTTCGCGGCCATCGCGGTCATGCGCCTGCCGGGGTTCCAGCTCGTCGAGACGGCCGGTGTCCGGGCGCGGGCCATGTTCCCCTACGTGCCGGGCCTCCTGTCCTTCCGGGAGTCCCCGGCCGGTCTGGAGGCGTGGGAGAAACTCCGCACCCGGCCCGACTGCCTGATCTGCGATGGTCACGGGATTGCCCATCCTCGTCGGTTCGGGTTTGCCTGCCACTTCGGCTTGCTGGTGAACCTACCGACTCTCGGGTTCGCCAAGAGCGTCCTGGTGGGGAATTTCGAATCCCCTGGCCAGACGCGGGGAAGCGTGAGCGACCTGGTTGACGCGGGTGAGGTCATCGGCGCGGCGGTCCGGACCCGGGAGGGCGCGGCACCCGTGTTCGTCTCCGTCGGCTACCGGATCAGCCTGGCCACGGCCGTCTCGACCATCCTGGCGTGCGCATCCGGATACCGGATTCCGGAACCGGTGCGCCGGGCCCACGCCCTGGTGAATCGCCTGCGCGAAGCGGGGACGGAGCCCCCGAGCACAGGCAGCCTGTTCGAGTAGTGGAGCCGGTGGTCCGCGCGTTTCATCGCGTGTTCCCCCGTTGATTCGCCGGAGGAGGATGGAGTGCGGCGATTGGGGCGTTCGGTGTTCTTTCTCGCGGATCAGACGTTCCGCAGCGTGGCCGGCTCGACCGCCGTCATGCGGCTGCTGGAT
Source organism: Candidatus Methylomirabilota bacterium (assembly GCA_016208645.1). Lineage (GTDB taxonomy): Bacteria > Methylomirabilota > Methylomirabilia > Methylomirabilales > 2-02-FULL-66-22 > 2-02-FULL-66-22. The sequence goes on from JACQXP010000064.1 coordinate 12,618, forward strand.
CTGGTGAGCCGGGACGAGCCGCACGTGCCAGCCAATGGTGACGGTCGAGGTCCAGCCCAGGTGCCAGACCTGGGCTATCGCGCGGCGATGCATGCCAGCGACCCCGTTCTGATGGCCGCACCGCGCCACGTCCGGGCGTGGCAGGTGCAGTGGAAGCCGGCGGCTCGCTCGCCGGTTGACGGCCTCGGGTACAAGAGTCTGGGGGGGTTCTATCTTCCCCGGACGGACATGGGACGCCCGCGCCCCGGCATCCTCGTCCTACCCGTCCTGCACGATCGGTTCAACCTGGCGTCGGGGACGCTGGCCCGCTATTTCGCCTCGCAGGGATTCGCCGCCCTGGAGCTGCGCAGCGGGACCTCGTTCCTGGATCGCGTGCGGGTGACGCTGCACGGCCCCGGCCCGACCTGGGAAGACGTGGTCGCCGAGATGATCCTGGACGGGCGCCGCGGCCTCGACTGGCTCTGCAGCCGGCCCGAGGTTGACGGGAGGCGGCTGGGGGTCGTCGGGGTGAGCCACGGGGCCATCGTCGGGCCATGCGTGCTGGGCGCCGACGCCCGCCTCACGGCGGGGGTCTTCTGCATGGGGGGCGCGAATGAGGCGTTGATCGTGGCCCGATCCCGGGAACGGTCGGTCCGGCGGTTCCGCCGGCGCCTGCTGCGGGCGCGCGGGCTCACCCATTCGGAGGATCTCCTGCGGCTCGGGACGCCCCAGACCTCCCGGACGGACCCGATGCGGTACGCGCCGGCCGTGGACCCCCGGGCGGTCCTGCTGTTCAAGACGCGACTGGACCGGGCCGTGGTGCCGGAGGCGCAGGACAAGCTCTGGGAGGCGCTGGGTCGGCCGCGGCGGATCACGCTGCCGCTCGGGCACATTGGATTCGGCCTGGCCTTCTACTACGTCGCGCGTCGGGCCGCCGCGTTCCTCTGGGAGCGCCTGGCGGCACCCGCCTGAGGATCGGGGAGGCCGCACGGCCGGCGGCGGAAGGAGCCCCTCGCGTGTACCAACTGGCCGCCTGGTTGGTTCTGGGCGTCCATGCGACGTGGGTGGCCTTCCTCCTGGCGGGTTTTCCGCTGGGCCGGCGAAACCGCTGGCTCCGGTCACTCCACCTGGGGGGACTGATCCTCAACATGGCGCTGGAGACCTTCGACCTTCCGTGCCCCCTGACCGAGCTGGAGAAGTGGTTGATGTCCCATTACAGGCTGCCCTATACGGGCACGTGCATCAGCCACTACGTGCAGACGTCCCTCGCCATCACCCTGGCCCCGCGCATGGTCGTCTTCTTCAGTTTCGTCCTCTGGCTGGCTTCGGCGTGGGCCTACGGCCTGATCCGATCGCCGCTGCGGCGCTGACGCTCCCTGCGGGGCTGGCACCGGGTCCATCGCCTTCCGATCCTCCCTCAGCCGACCCAGAATTAAGGGACGTAGTTCGGTTATTTCCGTTTTCTGGTTAGGGCCAGGAGCGCCTTCCTCTCAATTCCGCGAGCCTCCAGGGTCTCCACTGGTCGCTTCACCCCCGCTGGCTGACGAAGTCTGAGCTTCCCAAGATCCGTTCATCCGCTGCCCAGCGCTCACGGCCTCGCCTCAGGGCCACCACTTCCTGCCAGCCTCCCGCACTACGACGGAGACCGCCGCCCTGAAGCTCGGGACGACGACCCTGCGCTGTCCCGTCTTGGATAAAGGCTCCGTATGCCCGC
>JACQXP010000065.1:0-5629 GCA_016208645.1 Candidatus Methylomirabilota bacterium
CCTGGAGTTCGTCGGGATCTTTCGGCACAGTTGTCGGAGGGCTTGGTCTCAGCCGGCCGCGAGGCGGGTGACCAGCCAGCGGGCGGTGCGCAGGAGCCGCGCATCGCCGTCGCGCGGGCCGACGAGCTGCACGCCGAGCGGCAGGCCGTTCGCGCCCTGCATGAGCGGCACGCTGAGCGCCGGCATCCCGGTGAGTGTCCACAGCGTGCAGAACGCGGGGTCCCGGGTGGAGGCGAGATTTTTCGGCGCGGTGCCTGGAGCGGCCGGCGTCAGGATGGCGTCGTAGCGCTGCTCGAACAGCTCCGCGAAGCTCTCGTAGGTCGGGCCGATCCGGGCCACCGCGCGCTGGTAGTCGAGCGCCCGGACCTCCCGGCCGCGCTCGAGCTGCGCCCTCAGCGACTCCGACAGGCGGTCGCGGCCCTTGTCCCATTCCCGCTCCAGGTTCGCCGCCATCTCGGCCTCCATGATCCTCCGGTGCCACTCCCATGCCTCGACCGCCGACGGGAACAGCTCGACCTCCTCGACGCGGTCGCCCAGATGCTCGACCAGCTCGGCGAAGGCCGCCTGCATCTCCGCGTCCGCGCGCTCCCAATGCGGTGTCTTCACGAACGCGAACATCGGCGGCAGCGGCGGCTCTTCGGCCGCCATCTCGACAAAGGGGATGCGAGCACGTGGCCGCGTGTCGGGATCGCGCTCGTCGTAGCCGACGATCTGCGCGGCGAGGAGCGCGATGTCCTCGATCGTCCGCCCGAACAGCCCAACGTGGTCGAGCGTCCGGGAGAGCGCGAGAATGCCGTGGCGCGAGATCAGGCCGTGGGAGGGCTTCAGGCCGTAGACGCCGCAGAACGACGCGGGACGGATGGTGGAGCCGTTGGTCTGGCTGCCGAGGGCGAGCGGGACCATGCCGGCGGCCACGGCGGCGGCCGAGCCACTGGAAGAGCCGCCAGGCGTGTGCCCGGGGTCATGCGGGTTCCGCGTCTTGCCGGGGGTATACGTGGCGAACTCCGTCGTCACCGTCTTGCCCATGATCACCGCCCCGGCCGCGCGCAGCATCGCGACCACGGTGGCGTCGCGGGAGGGCGTGCGACCGGCGTACAGCACGGACCCGTGCTCGGTCGGCATGTCGGCGGTTTCGATGATGTCCTTGATGCCCACCGGGACCCCGTGCAGCGGCCCGGTCGGCCGCCCCTCGAGCCGCCATGCGTCGGCCGCGCGTGCCTGCGCGAGCGCATGATCAGGATCGAGGAACGCCCAGGCCTGAACCTCCGCGTCCACCTCGTGCACCCGCCTGAGGCATGCCTCGACCAGTTCGGCCGAGCTAATGATGCCGTCGCGGATCAGGCGTGCCGCGTCCGTCGCGGAGAGCCAGTGGAGATCGGTCGGATCCATCATGAGCGCGCCGTGGTGGGCGCGCCTGCGCAGGCAGGCGCGGAGTAGCCGCTCAGTGCTTGATTTCATAAGTTCGTGTCGCCTGAGCCCCGACCAACCCGACACGAACCGCCCTTGACAACGGTTAGACCCATGGCAAAACCACTGATGCCTTGGTTCAGTCATTTCCAAGGCTGCATTGAAGGCATTCACCAAGGTCGGTCCGCATCGGGTAAGAACCGATGCGGATTAATGAAATCAAGCACTCAGCCGCCGTACAGGAACTCCGGCAGCCAGAGCGTCATCCCCGGCCAGATGTACATGAAGACGAGGCAGAGGATGACGATCAGCATGTAGGGCATCATGCCGGCGAAGATCTGGTTGAGCGTCACGTGCTTCGGCGACACGCCCTTGAGGTAGAACGCCGACATCGCCACGGGCGGCGAGAGGAACGCAGCCTGGAGATTGACCGCCACCATGGTGCCGAACAGTATCGGGTCTATTTGAAAGTGGCTCAGCAGCGGAATGAAGATCGGGCAGAAGATCACGATGATCTCGGTCCACTCGAGCGGCCAGCCGAGGAAGAAGATGATCGCCTGCGACACGAACAGGAACCCGACCGGCGACAGGTTCATGCTCAGCACCCACCGCTCGATCAACGACTGGCCGCCGTGCAGCGCGAATACGCCGGAGAAGAGCGCCGACCCGATGAACAGCCAGCAGACCATCGCCGTCGTCTTCGCGGTGAGGAACGTGGATTCCTTGAGGTTCGACAGGAGCTCCCGCGAGGTCCGCAGAGCCCAGATCCAGGGCACGAGCGTCCCCGCGAACGCCGCGCCGAGGGAGCCCGAGACGAACAGGGTCATCAAGCCCCCGCGCGGCCAGCCGAGCGCGACGCCGATGATCGCCCCGGCGAGGCTCGACCAGAGGACACGGCGCGGGTACTTGGCCATGCCTGCCAGATACAGCGCACCGAGCGCCCCGATTGCCGCCGACTCGGTCGCGGTCGTGATGCCGAACAGGATCACCGCGAGCACCACCACCGTGAGCACTCCGAGCGGCACCACGGACACGACCAGCTCCTTCAGGATCTCGAGCTGCTCGCCGTCCATGCGCCAGTAGTAGATGGCGAGAATCAGCGCGGCGATCGCGGCGAACCCCAAGAACCAGGTGTAGAAGTTCTCTGGGATCTTGCCCACCGCCGATTCGCCCGTCGGCTCGGCCAGCGGCGAGCCCATCTGCTGAGGCGGTGCGTCCGCGCTCTGCGGGGTCTCGACACTCTGCACCTCGGACTCCGCCGCCCCCAGCTCCTGGGGCTTGTCCGATTCCGCCCGGGTGGGCGACCCGGCGGGCGGCGTCGTGACGGCCGGAGCCTGTGACGCGGAGACGGCCACGGCCGGTGCCGCCGTCGGCGCGTTGTAGATGACGACGTACCACCAGGAGGTGCCGAACGTGGCGAGCGTAAGCACCAGCGGCACCGCCGCCGCGAGCACGTTCTTGACGATCAGGCCATAGCCCATCCGTGGGCCGTCCGGCGCATCCGCACCCCGCAGTAGACTCGGTCGGAGGGCGGCGGCGATGAGGCCGCCGATCACCCGCCGGGGCCGGCCGCGCTCGAGTCGCTGGATCCACTCCGGCACCGCAATGCGGTACTTGTCGGGCGGCAACTTGGGCGCGATCTTCGGGTTCAGGATCGCCCAGCCGAGGATGTAGAGGAGATAGAGGAACGTGAGGAAGAAGCCCGGCAGCATCGCCGCCGCGTAGAGCTTCACGATGGACTGCCCGGCCACCGCCGCATAGACGATCAGCATGACCGACGGCGGGATCAGGATGCCGAGCGTTCCGCCCGCCGTGATCGCGCCTGACGCGAGCCGCACGTCGTATCCGGCCTTCAGCATGGGCCGCATCGCGATCACGCCCATGAGGATCACGACCGCGCCGACGATGCCGGAGGCGATGCCCCAGAAGGCGCACACCAGGAGCGTGGTCACGGCCAGCGACGCGGGCACGCGCCGGAACGCGAGCTGCACGCTGAAGAACATCCTGTCAATCAGCGCCGCGCGCTCGAAAATGTAGCCCATGAACACGAACAGTGGCACCGACAGCAGGACGTCGTTGGTCATGACCCCGTAGGTCCGCTGCACCATCAGGTCGAAGATCTGGTTGTTGTACCAGTGCTGCCCGGGGGCCCAGAACGCGAGGTAGCCGAAGACCATTCCCAGCCCCATCAGCGTGAACGCGGTCGGGAAGCCCATCATGATCGCGAGCACGATGAGCCCGAGCATCGTCAGGCCGAGTGCGGGGTCGCTCATGGCGCTCCTAGCTTGCGCTCGACTTCACCGCGCTGGCGCGCGGCCTCCTCGATCGCGTGCGCCGACTCGACCGCGGCGCGCCGCGACTCTTCATCCACGTACTCGCTGCGGGCGAGCTGCTCCTCGACGACGTCGATCTCCTCGACGTCCCGGGGCCGCTCGGGCCAGGCGCCGGTGCGCAGGCAGATGACGCAGCGCACGATCTCGGCCAGTCCCTGGAGCATCACCAGCGCGCCCGCGATCGGGATCACCGACTTGAAGTGGTAGATGGGTGGCCCCTCGGCGGTCACGCTCGTGTGCTCCCCGATCCGCCAGGAGAGAGCGGCGTAATCGTACCCTGCGTAGATCAGTGCGAGGATGCCCGGGATGAAGAACAGGAAGTACAAGGCGAGATCGAGCGCCGCCTGGGTGCGCGGGCGCAGCCGGCCGTACACGAAGTCGGCCCGCACGTGCCCGCCCTGCGCCAGCGTGTAGGCGCCGGTCATCATGAACAGCGTGCCGTACAGCATGTTGTTGAGATCGAAGATCCAGGCCGTCGGCGCATTCAAAATGTAGCGTTTGAAGACCTCGACGCAGACCACGAGCGTCAGCGCGACGATCAGCCACGCGAAGACCTTGCCCGACCAGTAGCTGACCTGATCGATCGCCCGGAGAAGCCCGCGCGCGCTCATCGATACAGAAAACCGGCCAGCCACCCGGCGCGAGCCGGGTGGCTGGCCTGCTCGGAAGGCGCCACGGAAAACTAGCTCTTCTTGGGGGCCGGCTTGCCGAAGTAGTGGTTGTAGGCCATCTCACGCCTGACGTTGGTGTCGAGATCCCACTTGACCGCTCGGTCGGCGAACTTGCGCTGCGACTCGACGATTTCCTTGAATATCGGGTTCTCTGCCGATTTCTTCGCCGCGACCTGGTCGAAGACTTGGAGCTGCTTCCGCAGGACCGAGTCCGGGGTCTTGTAGAACCTGACCTTGTCCTTGACCTGCAGCTCGATGTAGTCCTGCGAGTAGCGGTGAATCGCCTTCCACGACAGGTCAGCCGAGGCGGCTTCAACGGCGTTCTCGATGATCACCTTCAACTTGGCGGGTAGCGCGTCGTACTTCGTCTTGTTGAACGTGATCTCGAACGACTCGGCGTTCTGGTGGTAACTTTGCAGCATGCACACCTTCGACACGTCGGCGAAGCCCAGCAGCCGGTCGGAGCTCGCATTGTTGAACTCGGCAGCATCGATGAGCCCCCGATCCATCGCGGGCACGATCTCGCCGCCGGGCAACGCGGTCACCGCCGCGCCCAGGCCCTGGAACAGGTCAATCGAGATGCCCACGGTCCGGAACTTGAGGCCCTTGAAGTCGTCGGGCTTGGTGATCGGCTTTTTGAACCAGCCGAGCGCCTGCGTCGCCATCGGGCCGTACGGGAAGGAGACGATGTTGGCGTTGATCGCGCTGTAGGCCTTCTCGAGCAGCGCCTTTCCGCCGCCGTACTTGTGCCACGAGAGCAGCATGTTGGCGTCCATGCCGAAGGCGGGGCTGGATCCCCAGAGCGCGACCGCCGTCTGCTTGCCGTAGTGATACACGAACACGCCGTGGCCGCCGTCGAGTGTGCCCTTCGACACCGCGTCGAGCAGGCCGAAGGCCGGCACCACGGCGCCGGCGGGCAGCACCTCGATCTTGAGGTCGCCGCCGGTCATGTCGTTGACCTTCTTGGCGAAATCGAGAGCGTACTCGTGGAAGATGTCCTTGGACGGCCAGGTGCTCTGCCAGCGCATGGTGATTGGGCCCTGCGCCTTGGCGACCATCGGGAAGCCAAGCGTCGCCGCGCCGGCGGCCGCCGCGCTGCCGGCGGCTATCGCAGCCCCCTTCAGAAAGGTGCGCCGTGATCCGTTTTGCGAAACCTCCTGTGCGGGCAGTTCCGTGGTTTTCTTCATGACCCTCCCCTCCCCTCGAATGGTTGCGTCC
>JACQXP010000065.1:5634-24936 GCA_016208645.1 Candidatus Methylomirabilota bacterium
AAGAGATGACTTCCCTGTCAAGCTCTTTCTGGGGCGGCCACTGAGAAAGGCGGGGGCGTAGAAGGCCCTTGGGGCCGGCGCAACTGCGCCCCGCCCTGGCGGCCGTCCGGGGAGCCGCGTATGCTTCCCCCGACGCATCCGCTTGTGGCCGGGTGGCCGGTGCCGGATCAAACGGGGCGCCCAGACTTGGATTTCCTGAAGGCGTGTGATAGGGTGCGCGTCGATTCCGGTGGCGACGAGGGTTTATTATGACGGAGGGGGGGTGCGATGCGCGTCGAACAAGAATTGGAGAGGCTGGGGTTCAGGCTGCCGATCCCGCGACCGGTGGCGGCCTACGTGCCCGCCGTGCGGAGCGGCGACCTGGTCTTCACCGCGGGGCAGGGTCCCATGGTGGACGGAACTCCCAAGTTCACCGGGAAGCTCGGGCGGGAACTCACCGAGGAGCAGGGGTACCAGGCCGCTCAGATTTGCGTGGTCAACTGCCTGGCCTGCGTGAGGAGCCTGATCGGTGACCTGGACAAGGTGGAGGTGGAGGTGGAGATCGTCGTACGGGTCAGAGATTAGGGGAAAAGCAACAGCCAACTTATCCGCAGATTCCGCAGATGGTGGACCCGAGACGACTAACGCCGGCAGAAATGAAAAGGCCCCAGCGCCGAAGACGCTGGGGCCGAACCAGTTGGAAAGCCTGTCAGAAGCTGCTGAAGGGGTTCATGGTTTCCCAGGTGATCCGATCCTCGACGCGGGCGGCGAGACGTTCAGCCTCGCTCAGATCGGTCTTGAGGTACTGAAGCGCGAGATGATAGGCGAGCATCCGCGCCAACCGAGGGGCGTCGTACCCCCAGGTGAGGATCTTGCCGTCCACATAGCCGGCCAGGGGCATTAGACCGTTCATGTAATGCCCTGCCCCGTTGACTTGATAGAGTTGCCGGATGGTGTCTGGTGTCGTGACCACGACTGTCGGCCGACTATCCCCGTTCAGGCGCTTGATGCCCAGGAGCCACGCCACCCGGAGGTAGAGTTGATCCACCTTCTCGACGGGGTAGCTTGTCCCGTCCTGAAGCTCGATCCTCACATACCGGCCCTCGATGGCTGACGTGGGCTTCACGGCCTGCTGGGTTGCCGCACAGCCAGCGACCGAGGCCGCGATAACGAGCCAGGCCAGGAAGCGGCTGGTGCGTGCCATGTTCATGGGTACCACCTCCCTCGAGCAATCCAACTTACATGCCGATTCCCACTCAAGAGGAGGTGAAATGCATCTTCGATGCCACAGGTCGAAGGTTCACGTAACATATTGATTTTCCAAATCTCTCAACCTGTTTGGCCTCCCGCATCCGATTAACTGAACACTTTTGCCTCACGTTCTCCTGTAGATACTTCGCTGGCCCCCACCCTCCTCCTAACGCCCCATAAACGACCAACGCCCGGCGAAACCCCATCCGGGCGTTGGCACTTCATGAAATCGCTTTCCGGCCTGTTTGAATTTAATCGCAGGAAGTCGGCGGTCGCCCCGCCCGGGCGATGCCCCCGGTCGGTGGGGTCGTGTCCGGATCGGCGTGCCGAACGGCAGCCTGGCACGCCCAAGCCTAGGCGAAGAGGCCGGCCTCGCGGCCGTGGGCGAGCTTCACGGCGACGTCAATGGCATCCAGCATGCTCTGATGCGCCGCCGTGCCCTTGCCGGCCTTGCCGAAGGCCGTCCCGTGGTCCACGGAGGTGCGGATGATGGGCAGGCCCAGGGTCACGTTCACCCCGCTCACCGAGGTCCACTTCTGCGTGGCCCTGTCGAAGGTGAAGCCCAGGGTCTTCAGGGGTACGTGGCCCTGGTCGTGGTACATGCACACCACGATATCGTACAGGCCGCCGCGGGCCCTCCCGAAGACGGTGTCGGGGGCGATGGGACCGTCCACCCGGATCCCTTCGGCCCGGGCCGCCTCGATGGCCGGGATGATCTCCTTGATCTCCTCGTCGCCGAAGAGGCCGTGCTCCCCGGCGTGGGGATTCAAGCCGGCCACGACGATCTTCGGCTCGGCGATGCCCAGGGCCTTCAGGGCCCGGTGGGCCAGCCGGATCACGGTCAGGATGCGCGGCTTCTTCGTGCGCTCGATGGCCTCGCGGAGCGAGACGTGGGTGGAGACGTGGACCACCCGCAGGTCTTCCCCCAAGAGCATCATGGCGTAGTCCTTGGTGTTGGTCAGGGCGCCGAAGATCTCCGTGTGGCCCGGGTGGGGGCAGCCGGCCTGATTGATGGACTCCTTGTGGATCGGACCGGTGACCACGGCGTGGATCTCCCCGGCCAGGGCCATGGCGATGCCCCGCTCGATGTACTCCACCGAGGCCTTGCCGCACATGGCGCTGACCCTGCCGTACTGGAGCTTGGCCATGTCCACGTTGGCGAGATCCAGGACGTCCAGGCTGCCGTGGGTGAAGCGTGCGTCGGCCACAGTGCTGATCGGCGAAAGCGTGAGCGGCAGCTTGGTGATCCGCAGCGCGTCGGCCATGGCGTTCCGGTCGCCGATGACGAAGGGCCGGGTCTTGGCGTACACGGATGGGTCCGCCAGGGCTTTGGCGGCGATCTCCGGCCCGATGCTGGCGGGATCCCCCATGGTGATGCTGAGAATGGGTCGATCCATGACGGCGTGCCTCCCATGATATTGCGGCTGTCAGCCTTCAGCGGCTAGCGTTCAGGTGAGTGAATCTATCGGTGGGCCTGTCGCCGACGGCCGAGGGCCTTATATCACACCAGCATTCGTCCGTCATCCGATGGCTCCGGGGCCTCGCACATTCCTGGACCATCGCTCACGGCATCCGTCCGCGGACGCACGTCGGGCCCCGCGTGCACGTGCAGGTCAATGACGCCCGTGAGATCTGCCATCTCGTACGCCGTAAAGAGCGTTCTGCAGTGCTGCGGTGCTGCAGTACTGCGGTGCTGCTGTTAACCCCCGGATTCGAACTGCAGCACGGCAACACTTGCGCACAGCAGCACGCTCAACTCGCCCCCGCCGACCGCAAGTGTCCCGCAGGGTGGCCAGGATGGCGGGCCAGTCGAGGGAGGCCTTCCCACCTGGACCGGGCGGGACGCGACCGGGATCGTACAGGTGCAGGTGCCTCACGTATCCCGCGGCGGCGCGTACCCCCTCGATGACCGACGCCTCCTTCCGATGGAGTTGGTGGGTGTCCAGCATCAAGCCGAAGGCCGGATCGTTGATCCGCCGGACCCAGGCCACCGCATCCGCCACGGTGCAGATGAAGTTGCTGTCGGCCTCGTCGGTCGGCGCCAGGAGCAGGGCGGAGCCGGCCTCGGCCGCGAACCGGGCCAGCCCGGAAAAGATCTCCGCGGCCAGGGTCGCCCCGCTCTCGGCAGACAGGCTGCTCGGCAGGCTGCCCTTGGTGCCGGCCAGGGTCACCGGGACGCCGAAATGGCCGGCGAAATCCAGCAGGTCTTTGAGGCGAGTCAGGGCCCGGCTGCGGATGGCGGCCTCGGGGTGGAGCAGGGTGAGGCCCTCGGCCACGATCCGCCCGCTGTTCACCGCCGTCAGGACCACGTCGGAGGCCTTCAGGGCCCGGTCCATCTCGGCCACGCCTACGGTCCCCGGGGGCCCGGGGAAGAACTCGATGCCGTCGTAGCCCAGCGCTCTCGCCTCGGCGGCCAGCAGTCCGGGCATCCCCAGCAGCAGGTTCACCATGTAGCCGGTCGCCGCGATGTCCGGCGTGCTGGCCAGGAGACTTATCTGCATCGCGCGGGAGACCTCCGGGACGCCCTGAAACTGGAAATTGGAAGATGGAAACTGGCCCGGATCGACGACTACCGATTTCCAGTTTCCAGTTTCCAGTTTCCGATCTGGGTGGCGACGGCGTCGCCGACGGCCCGCGTGCTGGCGCTGCCGCCCAGGTCCGCCGTGTGGAACCGCCGGTCCCGCAGCGTCGCTTCCACGGCCCCTTCGATGGTTTTGGCCGCCGCCCGGGCCTCCCCATCCTGTTTCCGTTCGCCCAGCCAGTCCAGCATCATTCCGGCCGAGAGAATTTGGGCGATCGGGTTGGCGATGCCCTTGCCCGCGATGTCCGGCGCCGTCCCGTGTGAGGGCTGGAACACGCCATAAGTGTCCCCGACGTCCGCCGAGGGGGCCAGCCCCATCCCCCCGATCGTCCCGGCCGCCAAATCGGAAATGATATCGCCGAACATGTTCTCCGCCACGACCACGTCGAAGCGCAGCGGCCGTTGCACCATGTACAGGGTCATGGCGTCCACGTACACGTGGTCCGTCTGGATGCCGGAGAACTCTCGCGCCACCTCGTCGAAGATCTGGCGGAAGAAGGCCATGCTCTTCAGGACGTTCGCCTTGTCCACGCAGGTCACGCGCCGCTTCCCGTCGGCCGGCGCCCCGTGGCGGCTCTGGGCCAGGCGGAAGGCGTCTCGCACGATCCGCTCCGTCCCGGCGCGGGTGACGATCATGCTGTCCACTGCCACCTGGTCCCCGACCCGGATCCCGCCCCCCCGCGAGGCGTACAATCCCTCGGTGTTCTCCCGCAGGATCACGTAGTCCATGGCCGGATCGCCCGCCAGGACCGGGGGGACGCCTGCATATCGCTTGATGGGGCGCACGCCCGCATACAGATCCAGGACGAAGCGCAGCGTGAGCTGCGGAGCGATCTCGGTCCCGTCGGGAAACCGGATATCCGGCAGCCCGGCCGAGCCGAACAGGATGGCGTCAGCCGCGCGGCAGGCGTCCAGCGTCTCCGGCGGCAGGTCGCTCCCCGTCTCTTTATAGCATCGGGCGCCGGTGGGGTACTCCTGGCACTCCAGGGAGAGCCCCGGGAAGACCCCCTCCACCGCCCGCAGGACCTTGAGCGCCTCGGCCATCACCTCGGACCCGATCCCGTCGCCCGGCAAGACGGCGATTCGATAGAATCCCATGGTCACGCTCCTCGGTATGCAGTCGGATTTCGGATGTGGGAAGAGTGCTTTCGGACCCTTTCATGCCGGGTGGTGTCCCTCGAAGGGCCCGCGGACGATCGGTTTCCCTCCCTCGACCAGCAGGCGGCCGCCTGCGACCACCCGATCCACATCGCCGGCCCCCGTCAGGAGCACCAGGTCCGCGTCGGCCCCTGCACCGATCCGTCCCTTGCGAGCATCACCTCGCGCATCGTCTGGAGCAACGAGTCGGGGCCGGCCATATACTGGCCCGCCGCGCGCCCGGCCGCGTCCAGGCGGGGATACGCCGCTCCGCTGTCGCTGCTGAGGGTGATCCGCGCCGGGGGGACCCCGGCGGCCAACGCCTCGCGGATCGCCTTGGCCGGAGGGATGGCATGGGGGTACCCGGCCTCCGGCCGCTGCATCCCGGTGAGGTCAATACTGCCTCCTGCCCGCGCATACTCCAGGGCCTGCTGCCAGAGGTGCGGGTTCCGGTTCGCGTGGGTCGCCACCAGCCGACTCGCCGGGATCCCGGTCTGTCGCTGGACCTCCAGCAGCGGCGTCAGGCCGTCCGGGTGATCCCCGATGTGGGCGTGCAGGACCGCGCCCTTCCCTGCCAGGCGCCCGCCCGTGTAGGCCGCGTGGGCGAGCCGGCAGAGGTCGTCCACCGAACAGGCGGGCGCCAGGGCCTCCGAGACGGCGACCTTGATCCCCACGATCCGGTCCACGAAGGCCACGTCCGCCTGCGGGTCGCCCGTGAGCGTCGGGACCGGGTGCCTCCAGCCCCCCGTGTAGCAGTAGGCGCTGATCCCCTCGGCCTCGAGCGCGGCGGCCCGGGCCAAGAGGGCCGGGATCGTCCGGCTCAGGCTGTCGGCGCCGAGCGGCGAGACCACCGTCGTGACCCCCACCGTTGCGATGCGGTCGATCTGGAGGTCGGTCGTCCGCGTGGCGGGGCCGCCCAACCCGCTCGCCCCCATGACGTGGATGTGTCCGTCAAGCAACCCGGGCAGGACGGTCCGTCCCGTGGCGTCCAGGACCTCCCCCTCACCGATCCCCGAGGGGGCCGGGAGGCTTCTTCCCACGGCCGTGATCCGGCCGTCCAAAATCAACAGGTCGGCGATCCCGCGGTCGTCGGGGTCGAAGACGTGCCCACCGCGCACGAGCATCCAGGTCATAGACACCTCACAACCATGCAACCGCCAATGAACGCAAATGGACGCAAATGATCTTGTCCGAAAATCTCAAAACCCATGCAACCGCAGATACACGCAGATGAACGCAGATTCTCCATTCAGAATTCTCCCGAGGAAATTGGCGTCCATTGGCGTTCATTTGCGGTTGCATCTCCGTGTTCTTCAGTCGCAGAGGATCCCGCCGTTGACCTCCACGGTCTCGCCGTGGACGAAGCGCGCCGCGTCCGAGGCCAGGAAGGCCACGACCTCGGCGATGTCCTCGGGGGTCACCGTCCGCCCGAGGGGCGTGTTCCTGATGATGCCCTCGATGATCGTCGGATCCCAGGTGGCGGTCATCTCGGTCTGGCTCGTGCCCGGGTTGAGCCCGTTCACCACGATGCCGTACTGCCCGAGCTCCTTCCCTAACTTCTTCGTCATTGCCAGGACACCACCCTTGGATGCCACGTAGTGGACGCCGGCCATGGTGCCGCCGTTCCGGGCGGCGATGGAGGCGATGTTCACGATGTGGCCGCGCCCCTGCTGCTTCATGACGGGGATCACGGCGCGGCAGCAGAGGAAGACGCCTTTCAGGTTCACGTCCACCACGCGGTCCCAGTCGGCCTCGCTGAGCTCCTCCGTGGGGAGGAGCTGCCAGATGGCCGCATTGTTCACCAGGATATCCACCCGACCGCCGAAGCGGGCCAGGGCCGTCTTGACCATCATCTCCACGCTGGCGGCCGAGGCCACGTCCACCTGGACCGCCAGCGCCTCGCCACCGTCCTGCCGGACGAGCGTCACGGTCTCCTCGGCCCCCGGAACGTTGATGTCCGCCGCCACGACCCGGGCGCCGCCCCAGGCCAGCCGGCGCGTAATGGCCCGGCCGAATCCCCTGGCGGTCCCGGTGACAATGGCCGTCTGTCCGGCAAACTCCATTCGAGATTCCTCCCTCCCCTCCCTGACCTCACGGCAATCGGAAATGCAAAACTGACAACTGACAACTGACAACGGACAACCAAAGCCCAAAGATGATCGGTATTCTATTATCGGTTTTCAGTTTTCAATTGGCGCCATTACCTTGCCAGGACGCCGGCGCTCAGGAATCCGCCGTCCACGTAGACGATCTGCCCGGTCAGGTACCCCATGTCGGGTGCCGCCAGGTGTGCCACGGCCGCCGCGCAATCGTCCGGGGAGGCCAGGCGGCCGGCCGGGATCCGTTCCAGGCGCTTCTGGATCTGCGCCGGCGTGAGATTCGCGCGGACGTACTGGGTCTCCACGACTCCGGGCGCGACCACGTTCACCGTGATGCCGTGCGGGGCCAGGTCCACCGCCATGGCCTTGGCCAGGGCGTGCACCGCCCCCTTGGCCTCCACGCAGACCTCGAAGGTCCGCCGCCAATCGGCATAGGTAGTCTCGAGGAACGGCTGGCGGACGCGCCAGGCAGCGGTGTTGACCAGGATGTCCACGGGTCCCAGAATCCGGGCGACCTCCGCGAAGAACTCGTCCACCACCTGCGGCTGAGAGAGATCCAGGGCGCCGGCGTGGAATTTCGCCCCCACCTTCCGCAGATCCGCAATGACGGCGTCCAACTTGGACGGCGTGTGCCCGGTCACGGCCACGGCGGCCCCCTCGGACGCCAGGCGCAGGGCAGTGGCGCGGCCGATCTCGCTGGTCACCCCCGTCACGACGGCGACCTTTCCTGAAAGATGCATGGACAACTCCTTTTCCCCTGGAAAGGCGGAATCCCTTGGTGTTCTTGGTGGTTGAATTCGACCGCTTCCTATCCCTTCACGGCCCCGGTCATGGCGCTGACGTACTGCTCGACGAAGAACGAATAGATGAAGGCCACGGGGACGGACCCCAGCAACGCCCCGGCCATCAGTGGCCCCCAGAAGAAGGTATCGCCCCGGACCAGCTCGCTCACCACCCCGACCGGGATCGTCTTCTGCGTGGCGCTGGACAGGAAGACCAGGGCATAGATGAACTCGTTCCACGACAGGGTGAAGGCGAAGATCCCGGCCGAGAGGATGCCCGGCATCGCCACCGGGAAGACGATCCGCACCATGGCCTGGAGCCGGGTGGCCCCGTCAATCTGGGCACACTCCTCCAGCTCCCGCGGAATGGTGCGGAAATAGCCCATCATCAGCCACGTGCAGAAGGGGATGAGGAACGTGGGGTAGGTCAGGATCAGCGCCCAAGGGGTGTCGCCCAGCCGGAAGCTCCGAATCACCTCGCCCAGCGGAAGGAATAGGAGGGTCTGCGGCACCAGGTAGGTCACGAAGATGCCGGTCCCCAGCGCCCCCCCGAGCGGGAAGCGCAGCCGCGCCAGGGCATACGCCGCCAGCAGTCCGCAGAAGAGCGAGATCCCCGTGGACATGAGGGCGATGAAGAGCGTGTTGACCAGCCAGCGGGCGAAGAGCGTCTCCCGGAACAGCAGGGCAAAGTGCTCCAGCGTCGGGCGGAGCGTCCAGAAGGGCGCGAAGTTCGGCCGGTTCCAGGGGATGTACATCTCGCGGTCCGGACGGACCGCGGTCACTGCCATATAGTAAAAGGGAAAGAGGGTCAGGATGACGATGGCGCCCAGGGGGAGATACAGATAGAACCACCGTCTCCACCCCCCGCTGCTCACGGCCGCCATCAGGCGCCCCCCTTGCCGCCCTCGCCGCGGCGGATGTACCAGAGCTGGAACAGAACGACGAGGAACAGCACCGGGAACATGGCCAACGAAGCGGCCGCCCCCTCGCCCAGCTTCCCCGTGGCGATCCCGATCTGGTAGGCATACGTGGCGAACAGATGCGTGCTGTTGGCCGGGCCACCCCCGGTCAGGATGTAGACGAGCTGGAAGTCGGCGAAGGTCTGGATCACGGAGAAGAGCACCACCACCATCGTGACCGGCATGAGGAGCGGCCAGGTCACTCGCCAGAACCGCTGCCAGGCGTTCGCCCCGTCAATGGCGGCGGCCTCGTGGATATCCGGATTGATCGTCTGAAGACCCGCCAGCAGCGTGATGGCGAAGAAGGGCATGCCCCGCCAGACGTTCACCAGGATGACGGACGTAATCGCCGCCACCGGCCCCCCGAGCCAGTCCACCCGGACCTGGATGAACCCCAGGTGGTAGAGGATCCAGTTTACGATGCTGAAGGTGGGATCGAACATCCACTTCCAAGCCAGGGTGGAGAGGACCGTGGGCACGATCCAGGGAAGGAGCATGGACGCCCGCAGCAGCCGCTTGAACCCGATGAGGTTGTTCAGCATGAGGGCGACCAGCATGCCCAGGGACAGCTTCAGGAAGGTGGCGCAGGCGGTGTAGATGAAGGTGTTCTGGGCGGTGCGCTGGAAGATACTGTCGTACCAGAGCTTGATGTAGTTTTGAATCCCGATGAACTGCCCCTCGCGGCCCACCACGCTGTCCAGCATGCCCAGCCGGATCCCGCGCGCGAACGGGTAGGCCACGAACAGGGCCAGCATGGTGAGGGCCGGCAGGAGCAGAACGAAAGCCAGCAGCCACTCCCGCCGTTCGGTGCGGGTGGAGCGGCGGAGGCGGGTGAGGCCAAAAAGGGCTGCCCGGGTCACCGCCGGGGACGCCAGGGCGGTCGAGGTGACAGGATCCGTGGGTCTGTTCACGAGCGAGTTGTCCCGAGGGGGGAGAGAGCCCGACCCGGGCCCTGGTTCGGGAGGGACCCGGGTCGGGCGCACGAGGGTATCAGGTGCCGTAGATCTTCTTGAGTTCGTCGGTGGCCCACTTCAGGGCGACCTCCGGTTTGTCCCCCTGGATCGCCTTCACGAACATGTCCACGACGATGTACTTGGCCAGGGCCTCGGAGGCCTTGCGGCCCGGGGGCCCGGCGTAGCCGATCTGCCGCGCATCCTTGATCACGTCGCGGAACACGGTGAGCTTGGGGTCCCTGGTCCACACGGGATGATCGTACCACACCTTGGTCGGCGGGATGGCAAAGGTCCCCATCACCTCGAACCACTTCTCGTACTGCGGCTTGGCCATGTACCAGCGAATGAACTCCTTGGCCAACTTCTGGTTCTTGGAGTACTTCATCACCGCGCTGCTCAGGGTCGGGAGCTGGTAGAACTGCCCGGCCGGTCCCTTGGGCATGGGGGCGTGGTTGATCACCTTGAAGACGTCCGGGAACTTGTCGCGGGCCACGAAGTAGATGCTGGGGGAGTTCCCCGTGACCGACATGCTCCCCGCCAGGAACGCCCGGTTGTTGCTGGCATCGTCCCAGGACAGGCCGCTCTCGTCGAGGGCCTCCTTCCACAAGGCGGTGTTGTACTTGATGGCCTCCAGGGTGCCTTTCTTGTCCAGGACGACGGTCTTGCCGTCCTTCTCTACCTCGTAGCCGCCGAAGCCCCAGACCAGGGCATAGACGTAGTTGTTGGGGTCGTTCTCGCTGTGGCCAAAGGCCTGCCCAATCGGCCGCCCCATGGCCTTCAGCTTCTTCCCCATCTCCCGGAATTCGTCCCAGGTCTCCGGGAACTTGGTCCACCCCGCCTCCTTCAGCCAGTCTTCCCGGTAGTTCCAGGCCCAGGAGTAGACGAACTGGGGCACGGCGATCCACCGCCGACCCGCGAAGGCGTTGGCCCGCGCCAGGTCATAGAAGCCGCCCTGCTCCTTCCCCAGGGCCTCGCAGATGTCGCTCACGTCGGCAAGCCCGTCTGCGTACAGGTGGGGGAGGTTGTTCGGGATGAGGATGATGTCGGGGCCAGACTTCGCCTCGATGGCGGCCGTGGTTCGGGTGCGGATATCGCCCATGCCGATGCGCTCGACCGTCACCTCGACCCCCATCTGCTTGGCAAATTCCTCCGCCTGGGCCAGGAAGACCTTGTCCCCCGCGGGCACGAAGTTCAGCCACTGGAGGAGATGCAGCTTCGTCCCCTTGGGATACGCCGGCGCCAGCCCCGCGTGGAGGATCCCCGGCATCCCACCCAGCGCCGCCGCCCCTGCCGATGCGGCGGCCGCCTTCAGGAACGTCCGCCGGGGAACCGATGTCCACCGCTTTCCACTGGTTCCGCGTCGCTGCTCAGCCATGATGCCATCCTCCCTCCCCGGGCCAATGAAGACCCGGTCTCTGTGGGGGTGCCGCGCCGCCCTCGGCGTCGAGAGTGTCCCCGACCGAGGCGGGCGGGCACCCGGGGGACCCGCGCCCCCCTGCCATCACATCCTGGTGCGTTCGCCCACTCGCGGTCCTGCTCGGACCGCCGTCATTCTGCCTGCATCTCCTCGGCCTCTGCCTCCTTCTCCAGTTGCTCCACCGACCGCCGGATGTGCAGGCGCATGGCCGCCTCGCTGGCATCGGGATCTTTCCGGCGCAGGGCCTCCAGGATGGTCCAGTGCTCCTGGACGGTTTCCGCCGCGGGCCGGACCAGGCCGTCCTGGTAGGCGAAGAACATCATGTTCACCGAATCCATGGCGTGGGCAAGTTGCTCGTTCCCCGCGATCTCCACCAGGCGCCAGTGGAAGTGGCGGTCCCGCTCGACGTAGCGGCGCACTGCCGCCGGGGTCGGGGTGACATCCAGGCCGCGGAACATTTCCGCGAGGCGATCCACCTCGTCCCGGCCGATGCGCGGCGCCGCCAGGCGGGCCGCCAGCCCCTCCAGCGCCTCCCGCACCTCGAAGAGCCGGGCCATCTCCCGCTTGGTGAACCGCTTGACGTAGATGCCCCGCCGGGACACCCACTCGACGAGCCGCTCCTGGGCCAGCCGCTTCAGGGCGTTCACCAGCGGGGTTCGGCTGACGCCCATCTCGCGGGCCAGGCGGTCCTGCAGGATCCGCTCGCCGGGGAGCATGCGCCGCTCCGCGATCAGGGCCTTGAGGCGGGCGTAGATCTTGTCGTCGAGGTTTTCATGTTCGATGCGGAGCGAGGGAGGGGCCGTCGCGCGTGGCATGCGCCGCCCGCCGGGCGGCCGGGTGGGATGGGGCAT
The DNA here is from genome assembly GCA_016208645.1 of Candidatus Methylomirabilota bacterium. Classification (GTDB taxonomy): domain Bacteria; phylum Methylomirabilota; class Methylomirabilia; order Methylomirabilales; family 2-02-FULL-66-22; genus 2-02-FULL-66-22. The sequence continues at coordinate 17,644 of JACQXP010000065.1, forward strand.
GGCGTCTCCCGGGTTGGTGAAGAGGGACGGAACACCACTTCGCATATTGAATGTTGAATGCAATATGCACGAAAGCGCCCGGCCGTGTCAAGCAGAAAGTCCTGGGCATGACTCAGAGGAGGCGAACCGGACGAGAGCGGTTCTTCCGGATGGCAAGTGTCCGGTGGCCCCTGCCCGGAACGGGTTTCCCGTTGACACCAGAGGGGGCTTTCGATAGGTTCCCCGGCGAGCCTTCCCGCACTGATCTGTATCCGGGGAAGGCTCGCCCACCCCCCGTGAAACCGATGGGCCGCGTTCGCCCTTGGCTTCCTTTCCGAGCTGGCTGCACATTCGAGGGGCCTTTGCTAGGCCCTCACACACGCTCGCCGTGACCACCGCGATACTCTGGCTCTTATAGAAAGGCGACCCCGTGGCGGTGAAGAATAACAACAAGAAAAACAAGACACTGGATGTTTCGGCGATTGAAAACTGGCTCTGGGAGGCGGCGTGCGTCATTCGCGGCCCGGTGGACGCGCCGAAGTTCAAGGACTACATCCTGCCCTTGATCTTCCTGAAGCGGCTCTCGGATATGTTCGACGACGAGGTCGCCCGTCTGGGCAAAGAATTCGGCGACGAGAAGAAGGCCCTCACGCTGGTTCGGCAGGACCACAAGCTCGTCCGGTTCTTCCTGCCCCAGAAGGCGCGGTGGGCGGAGATCGCGCTGAAGACGACCGGGCTGGGTGAGTACCTGACCGACGCGGTCCGCGCCGTCGCCCGCGAGAACCCCCGGCTGGGCGGCGTGATTGATGTGACCGACTTCAACGCCACTCAGGCCGGCCAGCGGATCCTCGACGACGACCGCCTTCAGGCGCTCGTTCAGAAGCTCGGCGAGTATCGCCTCGGCCTGGACGATGTAGAGCCCGACATCCTTGGCCGCGCCTATGAGTACCTGCTGCGGAAGTTCGCCGAGGGCCAGGGGCAGAGCGCCGGCGAGTTCTACACGCCACGCGAGGTGGCCGTCCTCATGGCCCGCATCCTCGATCCGCAGCCGGGCCAGACGATCTACGATCCGTGCTGTGGCTCCGGCGGCCTGCTCATCAAGGCGCACCTGCGGCTGTTTGAGAAGCGAGGCGAGAAGGCGAACGGGTCGCGGCGGCTGCCCTCGACCGTCGCGCCGCTACGGCTGTTCGGGCAGGAGATCAACCCCTCGACGTTCGCCATGGCGCGAATGAACGCCTTCATCCACGACATGGAGGCCGAGATCGCCATCGGCGACACGATGGCCCGCCCCGCCTTTACGGGGGACGACGGGACCCTGCGCCGGTTCGATCTGGTGACGGCCAATCCCATGTGGAACCAGAAGTTCTCGGCCAGCAGCTACGAGAACGACACCTACGGCCGCTTCGCCCGCGGTGTTCCGCCGTCCTCCAGCGCGGACTGGGGCTGGATCCAGCACATGGCCGCGTCGCTCAGCGACGGCGGCAAGATGGCCGTGGTCCTCGACACAGGCGCCGTGAGCCGGGGGAGCGGGAATCAGGGTTCCAACAAAGAGCGGGACGTCCGCAAGGCGTTCGTGGAGGCCGACCTCATCGAGGCCGTATTCCTCCTTCCCGAGAACCTCTTCTACAACACCACCGCCCCCGGCATCATCATGGTGCTCAACAAGGCCAAGCGCCACAAGGGCCAGATCCTGCTCGTCAATGCCTCCAAGCAGTGTTCCAAGGGGCGGCCAAAGAACTTCCTCGAAGACGGTCACATTGAGGCTATTGGAGAGGCGTATCTGAAATGGGAGGCCGTCGAGGGCCTTTCGGCGGTCATTACGAAGCCAGAAGCGACGAAGAACGATTAAAATCTCTCGCCCAGCCGGCATGTCTCCACCGGCGAACAGGTCGAAGTCCTGACCCTGGACGAGGCCGTGGTTCAGCTCCGGGAAGCCGAGGAGGAGCTGGAGGCGGCGAACCGTGAGCTGGAGAAGGTATTGAAGAAGCTCGGCCTGACGTAAACGGGATCCATGTAGAGGATGCGATGGCGGAATTGAGGGCCTAACCAATGGTAGGAACCAGGAAGCAACAATCGGCAAGCGCAACGAGTGCCCGCATCTACCACCTCAGGGTCTCGCTTGAAGGGATCGAGCCATTAATCTGGCGGCGGTTGAAGGTTCCCGGCAGCGCCAACCTCGGCTGGCTGCACGCCGTCATCCAGGTGGCGATGGGATGGACCAATAGCCACCTGCATCAGTTCGTCGTGGGCAAGCGGCTGTATTCCGACCCGAGCTTTGAACTCGACGAGTTTGAAGACGACCCTCGCGTCCTGGATGAGGACAAGACCACGATACTCGAAGTCGTACCCCGGGCGAAGAGCGCGTTCGTCTACGAATACGACTTCGGCGACTCCTGGGACCATCGAATCACAGTCGAGAGGATTCTCGATGCGGATCCCGCAGATGGAGAGTTCGCGCAGTGCCTGGACGGCGAGCGCGCCTGCCCGCCGGAGGATTGCGGTGGCGTGTGGGGGTACGCGGATCTCCTCAAGATAATTCGGAACCCGAAACACAAGGAATACGAGTCCATGATGGAATGGCTCGGGGGCGATTTCGATCCCGAGGCATTCGACCGCGACAAGGTCAACAAGTGTCTGCGGAAGCTGAAATGGCCCCACGCGACAGTCAGCCAACTGGCCAGCGTGCTCATGCAGCGAGACGGGATCAGGGGGTAGGTGCACGGACATGCCGCGGAACGCGTCCCCACCCTGAAGGGGTGGGAGACACCAGCCCAAGGCACCGCCGTGGGTCGGGAATCCCCCGGCGGGCCCCCGCCGAGGGAAATGGTCGGGACAAGCGCACAGATGTGAAATGACGACCAAAACGCATAACCCCGAATCACAGCCAGATCCGGCGAGTCCGGGAGGGGCGGAACAAAGAGCGGAGCCAAGCTGTACGAATGAAACCATGCTGGGCGAAGTTGCTGAATTGCTCATGGGTAATTCTCCGCCCGGCGACACCTACAACGAGAACGAAGTCGGGCTTCCCCTCATCAACGGGCCTGCGGAATACGGCAGCCGCCATCCCAAGCCCGTCAAGTGGACTTCGGCCCCATCGCGCATCTGCAAACGAGGGGACGTTCTCGTATGTGTACGTGGAAACACAACGGGGCGTGTGAACATCGCGGACACCGAATACTGCATTGGGCGCGGCATCGCCGCGATCAGAGGAAAGCCATCTGTTTCAGATACGGAGTTTCTTTCCTTCGTCCTTCAATGGAAGGCCGACCGCATTCTTGAACTGGCCACCGGCGGTGGCTCAACATTTCCGAACATCACCAAACCGCAACTTGAGGAGCTTCCGGTTCCCGGTTTCTACCTGCCGGAGCAGGCCAAGATTGCGGAAGTGTTGCGGACGGTGCAACGGGCGAAAGAGGCGACGGAGAAGGTCATCGCCGCCACGCGCCAGCTCAAGGCCAGCCTGATGAAGCACCTCTTCACCTACGGCCCCGTCCCTCTCCATCAGGCTGATATGGTGCCTCTCAAGGACACCGAGATTGGTCCGATTCCTGATGCTTGGCAAGTCGTCCCCCTGGGAGAGGTGTGTGATTTTCGAGGCGGTACACAACCGCCCAAGCGCACGTTTATTTATGAGCCACGCGAGGGCTACATCCGACTCCTACAAATACGTGACTTCGATACAGACGAGCACGCGACGTATGTGAAGGCGGAGGGAAAGCTCCGTATGGCTGTCGAAGACGATATTTTGATCGGGCGCTACGGCGCTTCTGTGGGGAAGATCCTTCGAGGGAAGAGCGGTGCGATCAATGTCGCCATCGTTAAGGCCCTTCCCGACGAACTGCACATCTCGAAGGACTACCTGTATTATCTCCTGCAAGGAGACGGCTTCCAAGGATTCGTGAGGAGTCTCGGCGGCAGGGCAGCTCAAGCTGGGTTCAATCGCGGTGAGCTTAAATCGTATCAAATTCCCCTGCCAAAGCTAGATGAACAAGGGCTTGTTGCTGGGATGCTCGAATCGGTGGGTCGGCGGATTATGGCGGACGAAAACCGCAGCCGAACTCTGGAATCGATGTTTAAGACCCTCCTCCACCACCTGATGACCGGCAAGGTGCGGCTGCCGGGTTTCGGCGGACGCACATCATGACCGACATGGATAGAGGCCATCTCGTCTGTGGGCTTGAAGACCTGACGCACCAGTGTGCTGATGGCACAGGGTCCATGAACACAGCGAGGGAATCGTGAGGATCGACAATCTCCGCCGACTTATCGCGCAGGGGGAAGGCACGACGCTTGAGTTCAAGCGTTCAACGGGAGAACTCCGTGAGGGGACAGAGACCCTCTGTGGGATGCTGAATGCGGCGGGCAGAGGCCAGGTGCTCTTTGGGGTTTCCGAGGCCGGAGAGATCCTGGGTGTGCCTATTGCAGAGAAGACGCTCCGAGAGGTCGCCAACGCCTCGCGGAGGATCGAACCAGCAGCAGAGGTCACGCCGAGCTGGATTTCCATCCGACCCGGCCGGGGTGTGCTCGCTGTGAAGGGTGTGGCCCGCGAGCCAGGTCCGTTTACCTTTGAAGGTCGAGGGTATGTCCGGGTGGGGAACACCACACAGCGGATGTCCCGTGCCGAATTCGACCGCCGCGTGGTCCGGCGCCTAGAGCGGAACGTCCCGTGGGATCGTTGGATTGCCCCCGAATGGAGGGTCCGAGACCTTCAGAGAGACGAGATTCATCGCACTATCGAGGAGGCGGTAGAGGCAAAGCGGCTTACTGGGGCGTTGGGGGAGAAGCCGGAGACGGTCTTGCGCCGCCTGGAGTTGGTGACCGATCGCGGGGTAACCCGGGCTGCGGCGATTCTCTTCGGCAAGGAAGACGGCCCAGGCTATCCAATGGGTGAAGTCCGCCTGGCCAGGTTTCGGGGCACCACCAAGGACGAATTCCGTGATAACCGCCAATTCAAGGGTCACGCGTTCATCTTACTTCAACACGCCGAGCGCTTCCTCGATGAACACGTCCCCGTCTCCAGCCGCTTCATCGAGGGTCGGTTGCGGAGAGTGGATACGCCTGTTTATCCGCCACTCGCCATTCGCGAGGCGCTGGTCAACGCGCTTGTCCATCGCGACTACTCCGTTGATGGGGGGGCCGTGAGCGTCGCCCTCTTCGATGATCGACTTGAGATCTGGAGCACCGGTACACTCCCGGAAGGCCTGACGCCGGAGAAGCTCAAGGGAGACCACGAGTCGGTCCCACGGAACCGTCTCATCGCGGATGTCTTCTACCGTCGCGGATTGATCGAGCGCTGGGGTCGGGGGACGAACAAGATCCTCGCTGAGGCGGAAAAGGCCGGGTGCCCGGAACCAGACTTCGAGGAGATCGCGGGAGCCTTCGTGGTGCGGTTCAGACCCTCTGCTCGTGCGCAGGAGCCAATGGCGCCAGTTGAGCTCTATGCTCGCGCAGAGAAGATTCTGGAGATTCTCCGCCGCTCTGGGCCGCTCGCCGCACCGTCCATACATCAGGAGCTCGGCGAGCCCATCACGCTTCGAGCGCTCCAGGCGGACCTCAAGCGGCTCCGCGAGACTGGTCGAATCATCTCGTCTGGTCGGGGGAGGGCGACAAGATACCGGCTGGCCTGATGATGCTGGTGGCGTTGAAAGATCATCGATCGCGAAGAATCGCGAAGAATCGCGAAGAATCGCGAAGCCGCGCCTTTGCCCATGATGGCTCCGGACGAAGGGTGGCACTGTTGGATCAGAGACCGCGAGCGGAAGTTCCGTATCCGGCATATTCTTGAGGCAATTGGACAGGTCATGTCGGAGGCAGCGGAATGACTCCCATCGGCGACGAGCGACCCGCCGTGCAGAATCCCTTCATCCGTTACGCAGAGGAGGCGGGCTGGTCATACCTGTCGCCCGACGAGGCGCTGCGACTGCGGAATGGCGGGGTGACCAGTCCGGTCCTCGATGCCGTCCTGGTGGAGCAACTCCAGCGGCTCAATCCTGGGGTTGTGGATCACCGGCGGGCCGAGGAGACGGTCAAGAAGCTCGTCCGCGTGCGCCCGAACATCGAGGGCAACCTGGATGCCTGGGGATACCTGAAAGGGCTGAAGACCGTCTTCGTGGAGGAGGAGAAGCAGGAGCGGAATGTCAAGCTGCTCGATCCGGATCACCCGGAGGCCAACCGGTTCCACGTCACCGACGAGTTCACCTTCAGCAACGGGGTGCCGCCCGACGTTCGTGCGGACATCGTGTTCTTCGTGAACGGCGTCCCCGTCCTGGTCGTCGAGACCAAGCGGGCCACGGCAATGGAAGGGATCGCCGAGGCCATGGATGACATCCGCTACTACCACCAGAAAGGGCCGGAGCTTCTTGCCCTCGGCCAGGTCTATGCCCTGACCCATCTCCTCCAGTTCCACTACGGCGCCACCTGGAACCTGTCCGGTAAGGCCCTCTTCAACTGGCAGGACGAGCTGGTATCGGCAAAGGACTTCGAGGGCCTCTGCAAGTCCTTCATTGCGCCGAGGCGTGTGCTGCGGACGCTGACGGACTTCATCCTCTTCACCCGCAAGGACGAGGAGCTGTCGAAGGTCATCCTGCGCCCCCACCAGATGCGGGCGGCGGAACGCTGCGTCGGGCGGGGACGGGACCGGAAGAGGCGGCGCGGCCTGGTCTGGCACACGCAGGGATCGGGCAAGACCTACACCATGATTACTGTGGCCAAGCGCCTCATCGAAGACCCTGCCTTCGAGCACCCGACCATCCTGATGCTTGTGGACCGCAACGAGCTGGAGGCCCAGCTTTACGGGAATCTGGAGGCCCTGGGGTTCGGCCGCATCGAGGTCGCCCGGACCAAAGCCAGGCCGGCAAGAAGGACCGGGAGATCCTGAAGAAGCACTACCTGTCGGAGGACGAGGAGAAGAAGGTCCGCAAGGACGTAGCGGGGGTGATCGAGGGGCTGGACGTTCTCCGGCAGCGCTTCGCTGAGCTGATGGGGACGGCCCGGGCCGAGTACCTGCCGATCATCGCGGGCAGGAGTGGCGACAAGCAGGTGGAGGCAATCCTGGAGCATTTCCGCGACAAGGAGCGCCGCCAGGAGTTCTATGACTTCTTCCATGAGCTGCAGGACATCTACGAGATCCTCTCGCCCGACGCCTTCCTGCGGCCGTACCTCCCGGATTACGACGACCTGGTGGACATGTTCCACCTGGTCCGGAACTACTACTAGCGCGGGAAGTCGCCGGACCGGGAGTTTCTGCGAAAGACCGCCCGCCTCGTGCAGCAGCACACGAAGTCGGGCCGGATCGCGGAGCCCGAGAAGTTTTAC
>JACQXP010000066.1 GCA_016208645.1 Candidatus Methylomirabilota bacterium
GCCCGTCCCATCGGTGGCCACCGTGCTCACAGTGATGGTCCCGTAGCCCCCGGTGATCCCCGCCCCGGTGACGAGGTAGAGGGCGATGTCGCCCGCCCACTTGGTCACGTTGCTCCCCCCCATGAAGTTCCCCGCGCCCCCGGGGATGGGGGGATTCGGATCGTCCACGGGGTAGGTGCCGGGGGTCCGGGTGTCTACGCCGGTCAGAAGCGGGCCGTTGTAGAGGCCGAGCTGGCTGAAGGGGTCGTTCTTGATCATCTCGATCATCTCCTGGGCCAGGGCCACCGCCTTGGAGATCTGCCCGGCCTGGTGCAGGCTGAGATCGGCCGTGGGCAGCACGGCCGCGATCCCCAGGAGGGCCACCACCAGGATGGTGGCGGCCACCAAGAGCTCGACCAGGGTGAAGCCGGCGCGCCTCATTGGATCGTGGCCTTCCCGATGACGCTGGTGGCGACGGTCTTGGTGCCCCCCGAGCCCTGGAGGCCGATGCTCAGGCTCACCGCGCTGTTGGCCAGGAAGCCCTGGGAGTTGAAGACCAGGGTGTTGCCCGTGGTCACCGCCACCCCCCGGTACTGGGCGGCCAGATCCTGCCAGGCCGTGAGGACGTTCGCGTTGCTGGCGGGGGTGTCGCTCAAGGGCGGCCAGGCCGCCGTGGCCCCGGTCCGGACCTCCAGCCGGTAGCTGTTCGCCTTGGTGGCCTCGCTCACCGCCGTGCTCCCCGGGTAGGGGGCCGCCCCCGTCGCATCGAAGGCGAGGACCCGGGCCTGCAGCCCCCGGGTGATGGCGCTGCTCTGGGCCAGCCGGATGTCCTCGGCGAGGCGCCGGGCGGCCCCATCCACCCCGGAGCGCTGGATGCCCCCCACGAGCTGGGGGATGGCGATGGCCGCCAGGATCCCCAGGATGCTCACCGCGATGGTCAGCTCGATGATGGTGAGGCCGGGGGGGTGGGGGCCCGCTGCGGTTTCGTGGGACCGGGGAGAGGTCGGAAGCATTCCCACTGCCTATCCCTCGCGGCATCATTCCACGGAGAAGGGCTGCCGGCCCCGCCGCCGGTCCGGTCCGCGCCAGTCTGTGCTCGCCCCCTCTCCTTCTGTCGGGTCTCTCCGATCCAGAACCACCTCGATCTCTGGCCGATCCTTCAACATCTCGAC
>JACQXP010000067.1 GCA_016208645.1 Candidatus Methylomirabilota bacterium
TCCAACATCCGGCACATCTACGAGCTGGTGGAGAAAACCGAGGCCGAGATGCTCAAGACCAAGAACTTCGGCCGGAAGTCGCTGAACGAGATCAAGGACATCCTGGCGCAGATGGGGCTCAGCCTGGGCATGAAGCTGGAGGGGGTGCCCGTGGGCGAGGCCGCCAGGCGCAGGGCGGCCAAGGGCTAGGGGCGAGACCGGACCGGCATCGGCTTCTCCGGCAGACCAACGGCAAGGCGGCACAGGCGTGCGGGACGCAAGCTCGGTCGAACCACGGCGCACCGGGAGATGATGATGCGCAACCTGGTGACGTCGCTCTTCCTCTACGAGAAGATCATCACGACGGCGGCCAAGGCCAAGGAGCTGCGCGGCGTGGCGGAGAAGATGGTCACCCTGGCCAAGCGGGAGGATCTCCACGCGCGGCGCCAGGCGGCCGAGGTCCTAAAGGACGACAAGGCGTTGAAGAAACTCTTCGACACCATCGGGGCCCGCTACCGGGACCGGAGCGGCGGCTACACGCGGATCACCAAGCTGGACTATCGCATGGGCGACGGCGCGCCCCTGGCGGCCATCGAGCTGGTCGGGGCCGAGCCGGCCCCCGAGGCCAAGGGCGAGAAGGCCGCGGGCACCGGGCGGCGCCGCCGGCGCCGGCGCCGGGGCAAGGGGGGCGGCGCCGCGGCCGAGAAGACGCCGGCCGCGGCCGCGTCAGAAGCCTGAACATCCTCTGTAGTTTGAGGGAAAGAGATGCGCCCTCCCGCGTTTCTGTTGCGGGAGGGCGTTTTCATTTCCGGTGGTTATCCGCTCTCTCGCCGACCCCTGAGTGCCCTGTTTTACCTTGACATCAATTTGCGGGCGTATTGCGGGAGGCCCAACTCCCGCACGGCCCAGAAGCACAGCAGGCTTCGGGCGGTCACCTTCCGGCGCTGGCGCCCTTCGGCCACCACCTCCCGCGGGTCCATGTGGCAGATTTCGGCCACCCTTTCGACTAGGTGCTCGAATCCAATCCCTTGACGCTTCAAGGCATATTGCCGTGTATACCGCTCGTTGGCCTGGGCCAGGATCGCCTCGACGAAGTCCGACTCTCCCAAGATCCGCTCATCGCTCTTTATCGGCCCCTGCCCCTTCCCCCCTCGATCCCTCACCTCAGCCCACCCGCCCAGGCTGCGAATCAATCCCCCGCCCATGAGGTCCCCACGCCGGCCTTGACGGCTCCCGGCTTCCACGTAGGCCCCATAGGCTTCCCGGGCCCGCGCTACCGTTTGGCCGAAGTACGTTAGCACGTACTCCGTTGCCTGCCAGGGCCGTTTCGTCTTGCCCAGCAGGGCGCTGTGCCCGCAGTACGGGTACCGGTTCAGCTCCGTCACGCTGGCGAGGATTCCCGCCCGCAGGGGGTTCAAATGGAGATAGCGCACCAGCTCTGTGAAATAGAGGTCCTCCTGACACACCACAGATTTGTAGCGGTTCTGAAACAGCAGGCCATGCCGTTTATGTCGGCGATTGAACCGCACGGCATAGCCCGTCAGCAATCGCCGCATCAGGCTCGGCAGCGGCGCCGCTCCCGTTCGCAGGAGCAAATGGGCATGGTTCGGCAGGAGCGCCCACGCATAGCAGGCCGTTTGGGTTTCTGGCAAGAGCCTCGCCAACCGGGCCAGAAAATCCTCGCGGTCTGTGTCATCCTTGAAGATGTTCCGACGCTCGATCCCCCGGATCATGATGTGGTGCAAGACGCCAGGAGCGTCCAGCCGTGCTAATCGTGGCATGGCCCCCCGGGTACTCTGTTCTTGAGCGGATGTCAACTGAATTATTTAAGGGCGTCCCCCATTACGTTGCCTTCAAAGGACGTCCACGGGGCTTCTGACGCCTTTGCCCCCCGGTTGAGCACGTGCGTATAGATCTCGGGCTCGGCCATTGCAGCCGGGTGGCGAAACTTGTGGAAGAATTTGTCCCCGGGAGCGATCATGGGATTGCCCTCCTGGACGGATACCGGGGAACCGCGAGGTGGCCAGAACCTACCGCCACTCCGACAGTGGTGTCAAGCCCGGACACACACGACCTTCCGCTCACGATCGGCGATTGCAGATCACAGATAGCAGAAGGGTGGAGTCCTCGGGCATGCGCGGCCCCTGTCGTGTGCGCCCACGGTCCGTGTGGGACGGGACGTTGGTCCGTGTGGGACGGGACGTTGCATTA